>BJFP01000009.1:0-10154 GCA_014189875.1 Verrucomicrobiota bacterium
GCATGAAGGGCGGCGCCGCTGCCGCGCAATTCAAGACCCCGGACTCCGCATCCAAGCTCGGCGCCGCCGCCTTCCGCCTGTTCATCAAGCCCTTCATGGACGCATGGACGTGGGACGAAGACCGCATAGACCGCTGCTGCACCCACGTCATCCGCCCGGATGGGAAGCTGGATTCGTTCTGCCGATACTATGCAAACCGATAAGCGGGATAAGCTTGGTTGGACTCAGCTTCTGCTAGGCTGCGCGTTCTTCGCACCTCCAGCACTGGTCTTCCCGGGATATTACGTCCTCAGTGCCATGGGATGGCTGTTCCTTGGACAAATGCTTTGGGCTGGAGTGGTGCTTTTGGGCACATTCATTCTCGTGCTTCCTTGGGCGCGAGCCGCGACAGGACCCTTGTTTTCTTCGTGCCTCTCCGCGGCTGGAATTGCGTTTGCCATCTGCTTTGGATGGGTTCTGCTCGGATTCGCGTTCTTGTATGTGTTGTGCAGCAACACGCGATTTTAAGGAATGTGCCAGCCGAATTCAGGAATGCTTTGTCTCGCACTCACGCCTTTCACTTTCTCGTCCTACGGTTGGCTCCTCCTCGTCGCCATCGCCGCGAGCCTTTTCACATGGACGCGGCTCGCGCGGCGCGATCCTCGGCTGGTGCTCATTTACGTCGCGGCGCTGCTCAGCGCGTTCATCGGAGCGAAGCTCGTGTATCTGCTCGCCGAGGGCTGGCTCGACTGGCCGATGCCGGACCGCTGGCTCCGGCTCGCGACCGGCAAATCCGTGCTCGGCGCGCTGCTCGGCGGCTACGCCGGGGTGGAATTCGCGAAGCACGCGCTCGGCCACCGCGCCGCCACGGGCGATCTGTTCGCGCTGGTCGCGCCGCTCGGCATCGGGATCGGCAGGGTCGGCTGCCTGCTGCACGGCTGCTGCCTCGGCGAACGCTGCGAACCCGCGTGGTGGACGCTCCGCGATGCGCAGGGCGTCGCGCGCTGGCCCGCGGTGCCGCTGGAACTGGCGTTCAACATCGCGGCCATCGTGATTTTCCTCCTCCTGCGCCGCTGTGGAAAAATGCGCGGCCAGCACTTCCACCTCTACCTCATCGCCTACGGCGCATTCCGCTTCGCGCACGAATGGATGCGTATGACGCCGAAGATCGCCGGCGTGCTCTCCGGCTACCAGCTCGCCGCCCTCGCGTGCGTCGCGCTCGGTGTGTGGGGATTCCGCCGACGCGCGCGGCTTGAGCGTGCAGTCGCCGCCCCGTAGCGTCCGCGCCCGCGCCATGAATCCCATCCCGACCAGCAGCGTCCTCGGCACCGCACTCGCGGCCACGGACTACGACGGCGCCGTGGCGCACGCGATGGAGTGTGCCGTGGAGAAAAAGCGCGCCTTGCTCGTCGCTCTTGCAAACACGCACCTCGTCACGCTCGCGCGGCGCGACGCGCAGTTCCGCGCGGCGATTGATGCGTTCGACCTCGCGCTGCCCGACGGCATGCCACTCGTGTGGGTGATGAACCGCCGGCTCTCCACGCCGCTGCGCGACCGCGTTTACGGCCCCACCTTTATGCTCCGCTGCCTCGAGGCCACGCAGGGCGAATCGTGGAAGCACATGTTCATCGGCGGGACGGACGAGCTGCTCGCAGTGTTGCGCGAAAAACTTCTTGCGCGTTTTCCGAAGCTCCAAATCGCCGCATTGCACTCGCCGCCATTCGGCGAATGGAGCGCCGAGGACGACAGTCGGATCCTCGTGGCGATTGAAAAATCGGGCGCGCACTTTGTGTGGATCGGCCTTGGCTGCCCGAAGCAAGAACTCTGGCTCGCCCGCATGAAGCATCGCCTCCCGCCCGCGGTGTACCCGGCGGTCGGTGCGGCGTTCGCATTCCACGCGGGCCGCGTGAAGCAGGCGCCGCTGTGGCTCCAGCGCATCGGGATGGAGTGGCTCTTCCGTCTCTGCGCCGAGCCGCGCCGCCTGTGGCGCCGCTACTTTGTCTTCAACACGCTGTTCGTATTCTATCTGATGAAAGACAGCGTTTTTCCTCCAAAGACTGGCAAGAGCTAACGCACAAATTTCCCCGGATTCAGAATCCCCGTCGGGTCGAGCGCGGCTTTGAGCGCGGTGTGCGTGTCGCGACCGACCTTGTCCACGGCCTGCGACCACCACGGTTTTTTCGCGAGGCCGATGCCGTGCTCGCCGGTGATGACGCCGCCGGCCTTCAGCACCCAGGTGAAAAGCTCGTCGAGCGCGCGGTCCACCCCGGCCTTCACGCGGCGATCCTCGTGGTAGTTCTTCGCCATGATGTTCACGTGGATGTTCCCGTCGCCCGCGTGGCCGAAGCACGCGACGGGGTGCCCGTATTTCTTCGCGAGGCGCTCGCCGAATTCCGCCAGCTCCACGAGCTTGCCGCGCGGGACGACGACGTCCTCGTTGAGCTTCGTGAGTCCGGTGGCTTTCAACGACTGGCTGTACGCACGGCGCAGGCCCCATAGCTTCTCGCATTCCTCGTCGCCGAAGGCCGTGAGCACGCGGATCGCGTCCATCTTCCGCAGCAGCTTTGCGAGCGCGGCGCACTCGCCCTTCACGGATTCCGCCTGGCCGTCGAGTTCCACCAGCACGAGCGACTGCGCGCCGGGCGCGATCTCGCGGCCTAGAAATTCGCGCGCACTTTGCAGCGTAAACGGGTCGGCGATCTCCAGCGCGCACGGCAGGAAGCCCGCGGCGAAAATCTTCTGCACGGAATCCGCCGCCTCGCGAAACGAACGGAAGCTCGCGGCGAGCGTCGCGCGAGCGGGCGGATGCGGCAGCAGGCGCAGCGTCGCCTCGGTGACCACGCCGAGCAGCCCTTCGCTGCCGATGAAAAGGCCCGCGAGATCGAAGCCCTGCTTGTTCTTGTGCGTGCGCCCGCCGCAGCGCAGCACGCGGCCGTCGGCGAGGACGACTTCGAGGCCGAGCACGTAGTTGCGCGTCACGCCATATTTCAGGCAGCGCGGGCCGCCGGCATTCGTCGCGATGTTGCCGCCGAGGCTGCATTCCTTCAGCGACGCGGGATCGGGCGGATAGAAAAGCCCGAGCTTCCGCACTGCGGCCTGCAACTCGCCGGTGATCACGCCCGGTTCCACGACGGCGACTCCGTCGGCAAAATGGATCTCCTTGATCCGATTCATGCGCGCCACGCTCAGCGCGATGCCGCCGCGCGACGGCACACAGCCGCCGACGTAGCCGACGCCCGCGCCGCGCGGCGTGACGGGGATACCGTGCCGGTTTGCAAAGCGCAGCGTCTTCTCCACGTCGCCGCGGTTGCGCGCGAGCACCACGGCATCGGGCGTTCGCGAGGCAAACCACTTGTCCGTGGCATGGATGGCGAGCGTGGCGGCGTCGGTGTGGACGGCGTCACCGCCGAGGAGCTGCGTGAGTTTTCGCGCGAGGTTCATCGGGAAATCGTGTCGTGGCCGGTGAAGAATTTTTCCAGCGTTCCTCCGACATGCCGGAACGTTTTTTCCGTCTTCCGCCCCACATTCTCAGCGCCTGAGCGGACGCTTGTGGACCTCTTCGCGGACTTTTTCGGAGGCGTCTTGCGCGGCGTGTCGCAGGCTGTGAACGAGACGACGGCGGCGAGGAGAACAATGCGGAGTGCAGTCATGCCTGTTGCGTAGCCGCCCGCTGCGCGGCGGGCAAGCCGCGCGCAAGGAGCCCGTCACTGCTCCGGCTTCGGCGTCTTGCTCCCGCCTCCAAAAATGCGTTTCAGCACGTTCGGTTTCGGCGTCAGTGTCGCTGTCGGCCTACCCTTGGGCTTCTTCCCTGCGACAGCAGCCGCGCTCCCGACGGAAGCCGGCGGCGCGAGCAGTTCGGCGGCGGGCGATTTTTCAAAGCCATCGGCGCTGAGCACCGCGCCGCGTGTCGCGTTCACCGCGAGGACGCCGAGCTGATCGCCCGAAGGATCGAGCACCGTCACTCTCCACGCGGGCAGGTTCGATGCGGCGTCGCGCATGAGCTCGTAGTTCAGCGAGCCGACCTTCGCGCCGTTTGCCTCCGCGAATGCCGCGGCGAGCTTCGCCACATGCGAGGAGTCCACCTTCAGCGTGTCCGCGCCGATCACATCCGCGGGCTTCAGCGCGTCGGCAAATTGCGAGAGCGTGCGGGACGTCACAAATTTCCCGCCGTCCACGACGAACTCACGCATGCCGCGCTGCTCCGCCGGATCATGCACGAGGAGATACCACCGCTCCGGAGAAGGCGTGCCCTCGCGCGCCTCGATCCGCGCGAGCCGCTTCGCCGCGTCCTTCGGGAGCAGTTTGAGCGCATCGAGCGCAGTGCCTTCGCCCCGCACGGCGGCGGTGGAGGCGAGGATGAAAAACAGGAATGCGCGGGTGCTCACGTCACGGACGCTAGCGCGCAGCGCGCGGCATTTCCACACATCCGTTTCATCGCAGAAAAATGCAGCGGCTTCGGGCACAAGGCAAAGTGCGGCGGCCCAAAGTTGTTCTTGGGCTTCAGCCCGCGAGACCTCGGCGATTCAGACTGCGCGCCCGAATGTGGAATCGCCCGCAAGCGGTGGTCGTGCGCTCTTGCACGCTGAAGCGTGGGACTGCTTTGCAGCCGGACGCGGGGCGTTTCTCCAATCCGCAATCCGCAATCCAGGGTGCCCGCCACCTTCCGTCGGCAGCTACGGAAAATTCCTCGACGCCCCGCGCGCGGCTCGCGCACCGTCGCGGTATGATCATCAAGCCGAAGATTCGTGGGTTCATCTGCATCACAGCGCATCCCGAGGGCTGTGCGGCGCATGTGCGGCAGCAGTCGGACTACGTGCGAGGAAAAGGTCCGATCGCCGGTGCGCCGAAGCGCGTGCTCGTGATCGGTGCGAGCACGGGCTACGGGCTCGCTTCGCGGATCGTGCCGGCGTTTGCGGGCGGAGCGGCGACGATTGGCGTGTTTTTTGAAAAGCCGAGCGAGGCGGATCGCACGGGCTCGGCGGGGTGGTACAATTCGGTGGCATTCGAGCGCGAGGCACACGCGGCGGGGCTGTATGCGAAGAGCATCAATGGCGACGCTTTTTCCGACGCGATCAAGGAGCAGGTCATCGCGCTCATCAAGGCCGACCTCGGCACGGTGGACGCGGTCATCTACTCGCTCGCGTCGCCGCGACGCACTCATCCGAAGACGGGCGTGGTGCATAAGAGCACGCTGAAGCCGCTCGGCGCGGCTTACACAAACAAGACCGTGGACACCGACAAGGGCGCCGTGAGCGACATCACCATCGAGCCCGCGAGTGACGCGGAGATCGCGGACACGGTCGCGGTGATGGGCGGCGAAGATTGGGAGATGTGGATGGATGCGCTCGATGCCGCTGGCGTGCTCGCGCCGGGTGTGGTCACGGCGGCCTACAGCTACATCGGGCCGGACCTCACGTGGGCGATTTATCGCAATGGCACGATCGGCCGCGCGAAGGAGCACCTCGAGGAGACTGCGGATCGCATCAGCGCGAAGCTCGCAAAGCACGAGGGCCACGCATGGGTGAGCGTGAACAAGGCGCTCGTCACGCAGGCCAGCAGCGCGATCCCCGTCGTGCCGCTCTACATTTCGCTGCTCTACAAAGTGATGAAGGCAAAGGGCCTCCACGAAGGCTGCATCGAGCAGATCTACCGCCTCTTCGCCGAACGCCTCGCGCCGTCCGCGCACCCGCAGCCGGACGAGGAAGGGCGCATCCGCATTGATGATTGGGAAATGCGCGAGGACGTGCAGGCCGAAGTCGCCGCGCTGTGGCCACAGCTCACGACCGAAACGCTACCCACGCTCAGCGACATCGCCGGCTACCGCTCGGAATTTCTGCGGCTGTTCGGCTTCGCGATCGAAGGCATCAACTATGACGCGGAAACGGAGCCGCTACAGGCGATGCCGAGTGCGGTGTGAGGTGGCTTCATGCGCTTGCCCGGGAGTCACGACGGGCTACACTCCAAGCATGGCCACCATCGCAGAAGTTGAGCGTCTCGCTTTTGACCTGCCCGATTCCCAACGGGCTCTTCTCGCAGCACATCTGCTCAGATCGCTCCCGTCCGTCCTGCATGAAGACGACGAAGGTGTCGCCGAGGCATTGCGCCGCGACGCGGAACTCGACGCAGATCCAAACATCGGAATCACGCTCGAACAACTCGACCAACAGATCAGATCGCGACGGCGGTGATGCGCCTTGTCCTGCATCCGAATATCCGCGCCGATGTCCATGAAATCATGGGATTTTACGAGCGGGTTGCTGACGCAGGGCTTGCGGATGATTTCTACGACGAGTTGCGGAGTTTCATGCGTGCGGCTGCGAAGCATCCTGAATCCTTTTCCATCCGTGAACGCGATCTCCGCAGAGTGAACCTGCATCGCTTTCCGTATCATTTTCTATTCCGCATTGTCGGTGACACGGTGCGGATTCTGGTCGTGCGACATCATCGGAGGCATCCGTTGCACGGCATTCGGCGGCGATGAAACCTCAAGCGTCGGAGAAAACGAGCGACTGGCATCGCGCTCGCAAATTTCCCCACGAACACCAATGCTCCGGGGTTCTCGTTTCACTCATCCCATTCGCATGACCCACCGCATCGCTCCGCTCATCCTCGCCGGCATCATTTCCGCATCCGCATTCGCTGCGGAGTGGCCCGAGTGGCGCGGGCCGGGCGGGCAGGGGCATGCTTCGGCGAAAGGGCTGCCGACCGTGTGGAGCGAGACGAGCGGCATTGCCTGGAAGGCAAACATCCCCGGACGCGGCTGGTCGTCGCCGGTGATTGATGGGAAACAAATCTGGCTCACCACGGCCATCGAGACGCCTGCAAAACCCGAGGACGCCGCGCGTCGGCTGAAGGCAAACACCGGCGACCAGCCGCTCACGATACTCGAACAAGTCGGGCTGCGCGCCGTGTGCGTGGATCGCGACAGCGGGCGCATCATCCACGACGTGCCGTTGCTCACCGAGCGCGAGCCGCAGGGCGTCCACAAGCTCAACAGCTATGCTTCGTGCAGCCCCGTAATCGAGGGCGGGCGGCTGTATTGCCACTTCGGCACGTTTGGCACCGTGTGTGTGGACACCGCGAAGGGCGCGCTTGTTTGGAAGAATACGAACCTCCACATCCAGCACGAGAACGGCCCCGGCAGCACACCGGTGCTTTGGAAAAACCTGCTCATCTTCCACCTCGATGGCAGCGACAAGCAGTTCCTCGTGGCGCTCGACAAGACCACCGGCACGCTCGCGTGGAAGACCGATCGCTCCGGCGCGATGAACGCGAACCCTCAGCTCAAAAAATCGTACGGCACACCCATCGTCGTCGAGAGCGGCGGCAGGGCCGAACTCATCTCGCCCGCCGCCGACTGGCTCTACGCCTACGATCCTGCGAGCGGCCGCGAACTGTGGAAACTGCCCTTCGGACGCCTCGGCTTTTCAATCACTCCGCGTCCTGTCACGGGGCATGGGATGATTTTCATGAGCACCGGATTCATGAAGCCCGAGATGCTCGCGGTGAAACTCGACGGCACGCACGACATCGCGTGGCGCTACGCGAAGGGCGCGCCGACGATGCCCTCGCCGCTGCTCGTCGGTGAGGAGCTTTATTTCGTCAGCGACGCTGGAGTGATCACCTGCCTCGACGCGAAGACCGGCACGGAGCACTACAAGGAGCGCCTCGGCGGCGACTACAGCTCGTCGCCGATTTTTGCCGACGGCAAAATCTACATCGGCAGCCGCACCGGCCTTGTGACCGTCATCACGCCTGGGAAAAAATTCGAGGCCCTCGGCAAGAACCAGCTTCCCGGAAAAATCATGGCCACTCCCGCTGCGGTGGACGGCGCGCTATTCATCCGCACGGATGAGGCGCTCTTCCGCATCGGCAGCGGCGCGAAGCCGTAGGGCTCGCGGCGCTCAACGTCTGTCATGCAGATCGGATCGCGGCGGGGAGCGGCACTCATCGCATGTCCCGGAGGGACACCGGAAATTTGCCGTGGATGACCGTGACCGACAGCGAGAGCAGGTGCTCGATCACGCGATCGTAATCCGCGCCGATGGCGGCGATGGCATTCGCCGATTCGCGGTCCGGCGAGGTGTCGCAAACGGCGGACAAATCACGATCAACGGGCTGGCAGAAAAAATCCTCGCGCTCACCGGCTCGGCCTCACCCGTCATTCACCGCAGCGATCGAAAAGCTGCGGGAAACGGGCTTCACGCCGGCAGGGAATTTCGACGCAGCGCTCGCGGCGACGGTGAACTGGTTCCGGTGCCGATGAACGGCCGCGAACGGGGGTCGCACCAATGGCTCACGACGGACTCAGTAGAGAGGCCTGTAGTCGAGCGCCACCGATTCCACGTGGAAGTCGAAGAACAACGCATTCCTTTTGTCGCCATGCACCGGCTTCGCCGCGATTCCGGGCGGCTTCATTTTCGCAATGCTCTGCATGTCGAAATCCTGTATCGCCCAAATCCGCGAGAGCGGCACATCCGAGAGGCTCACCAGCACCTTTGGCACAGCGGGGGAGGACGGGTTTTCGCCGACGTCGGCGTCGCCCCACGGGTTGATGACGGAGCCATTCACCGTGACCTCCGTGTTCAGGAGGAATGATTCGTCGTCCTTGTAGGGCGCTCCCCGCTGCCACGCGGGACACACCATCACGTCCATCCGTCGTTTTTCGTAATCGAGAGTGACGCCGAGGTACGAGGCCAACTGATGGCCGAGAGTCGCGGAATCTGTCTTATTATACCAGCAGCCCTGGTTTGCCCGGAGCGGCCCGGGCAACTGCCCTTCGTGATCCGCGATGAAGGTGCCGATGGCGGCGCCGATTTGCCGGAAATTGGCGAGGCATTTCGCACGGTCGCCAGCCTTCCGCGCAGGGCCTGTCGCCGCGAACAGCAGAGCTGCAAGGATGGCGATGATCGAGATGACCGCGAGCAGCTCGATCAGCGTGAAGGCGGCCTTTCTGGGAACTGGCTGGCGAGCGTGGTGAGTCATGGCGGGAGCGCAGACGATAGTGCGCACCGACCGTGTTGCAACGTCGGTTGCCGGCGCGAAATCCTACGCAAACATGCCGGGCGAGCCGTGAAGCTCGACGACGGTCGGCACGAAATTCCACACTTTGAGATCGATCTGATACGCCACGCCCTCGAAGCCCTACTCGGGAAAATCGAGGACGTCGAATTTCACGGTCTCCATCAATTTACAGAGCGCGCCGAGGACGTGCCATGTGTAGCTGAGGAGATACGTGGCATTGTCATACACGCGGAAATCCGCGCACGGAGGCCGCATCCGGTGGACGGTGACGCCCGCCGGATTTCTTCGTCGCGAGCGGCGGGGTGTCATAACCCCGTTGGAGGGCCCTGCGAAATGGCACGTCGGTGAAATGGAGTGTCCACCAAACACACCAAAGGCACGAAACACAGGGCGTTCCTTCCCTGTCGTTCGTGTGTTTCGTGGACATCACCATCCCCGTTTTTTCCAACACTGCATTTTGCAGAAGTCTCCGTTGGCGTTGGCTCGCGTCCAACGCTCGTCGGCGATGTTTCTGCACCACATTTGATCACACCCGCATCCGTAGAACGCGTCGCGGTGTACAGCGAGACGATGCCGCCGGTGAGCGGCTCGCAATTCGCATCTGCGAAGCCGGCGGCCTCGATCATCGTGTTCATCTCGGCACCGGCGGGAAATTTCTCGATCGAGGCGCCGAGATATTCGTAGGCACCCCGGTCGCCGGTAAGCAGGCGTGCGAAGAGGGGCAGCACACGGTGCAGGTAGAATCGGTAGAGCCCGCGGAACGGCGCGCGCGGGATCGAAAAATCGAGCACGAGCACATGCCCGCCGGGACGGAGCACGCGCGCGATTTCTGAGAGGCCGCGCTGCCATGATTCCATGTTGCGCAGGCCGAATGCGATTGTGACGGTGTCGAATACAGCATCGGAAAACGGGAGCGCCATGCCGTCGGCCTGCACGAGATTTGCAATGCCCTTGCGTCGCGCAGCGAGGAGCATCGGCAGGCAGAAATCCGCGCCGAGCACTTCGGCATCCGGGCACGCCTTCGCGAGTGCGAGCGCGAGATCGCCGGAGCCGGTCGCGAGATCCAGGATGCGCGCGGGTTTCCACGAGCGGACGATCTTTGCGGCGCGCCGTCGCCAGAAAAAGTCGAGCCCTCCGCTGAGCAGATGGTT
>BJFP01000009.1:11000-15999 GCA_014189875.1 Verrucomicrobiota bacterium
GCGCAGGACGCCACGCACGTCGTGAGCCGGCTGCGCGATTTCTACCGCCCCGCGGACGCGGATGAATTGCGCGCGCCGCTCGAGGTGAACGCATTGTGCGAGCAGGCCATCGCCTTTACCGCCCCGAAGTGGAAGGCGAACGCGCGCGCCACCGGCGTGACGATCGCGGTGAACACGGATTTCACCGAGGTGCCGCACATCCGTGCGAGCGCGCCCGAGCTGCGCGAGTCGCTGACGAATCTCATCTTCAACGCCGTGGATGCAATGCCCTCCGGCGGCACGATCACCGTGTCCACGCGCGCTGACGGGCCGAATGTGCGCATCAACGTGACGGACACCGGCACGGGCATGACCGAGGCGGAGGCCTCGCGCTGCCTGGAGCCGTTCTTCTCGACAAAGGGAGACAAAGGCACGGGGCTCGGTCTTGCAGTCGTGTACGGCATCGTCCAGCGGCACGGCGGCACGATCGAGATCGCGAGTGAAGAAGGAACAGGGACCACATTTTCGCTGCTCCTCCCGGCGACGGATCAGACGGCCTCCGCTTCCGGAGCCGCCGACGAGTCGGCGGTGAACCGCATGCTCAGCGTCCTCGTCGTGGACGATCAGGAAATCATCTGCGAGCTGATCGCCGCGCACCTCAGCGCCGACGGGCACCAGCCGGTGACGGTGTCGGACGCCGCAGAGGCCCTCGCGCGCTTCGAGGCGGGCAGCTTCGATCTCGTCATCACCGATCAGTCCATGCCGGGGATCTCCGGTGAACAGCTTGCGAAAAAAATCAAGGAGCGCAGCCCCGGCACGCACATCATCATGCTCACCGGTTTCGGCGACGATCTGTTTCCGGATGGCAAGGTGCCCGAAGGGATCGGACGCGTTCTCTCGAAGCCAGTGTCCTCGGACGATCTGCGCCGCGCAATCTTCGAGGTCACGAGCTAGCGGGAACAACCGCAAAGCTACGGCCGGCAGATTTCCCGCCGGTTGCCGATTTGCACCACGAGCACCGTGAGCACGGCATCCTGAATCTGGTTGATGATGCGGCAGTCGCCCACCCGCACGCGGCAAAGTCCGTCCCCGGCCTGCACCTTGAGGCACACAGGCGGGCGCGGGTTGGCGGCAAGCACGCCAACGGCATCTTGCAGCCTGTCGCGAAATTTCTTGTCTGAGAGCGAGACGAGGAACTTCCGGGCCTTCCGGCCAACCTCAACCGTGTGGGGCATCCAATTCCGCTTTCACGTGTTCCCACGGCACCGGCTTTTCCCCGGCGGGGAATATCCGGGCAACACTTCACCGCCGCACTTCTTCGAGATTCCGGCGTGAATCAATTTCCGTCGTCTGCGGACTCCGAGTAGCCGGCGACGGTCTGCTCACCGGCCCTGCACAGCACGCTCGACGAGGATCGCGGCGAGGCGTTGCGTGGCTTCATCGAGCGCAGCAACGGCTTTCTTCAGCGGCTGCGCGGCTCTGGCGGCGATGGCGGATTCCACTTCGCTCACGCGTGCCGCGATGGCCTGTTTTTCCTCGGCGGAAAGTTCCCCGCCGGCTTGATCGAGCGCGATGCGGACGGCGGGGAGCATCTCGCCGGCTTTCAATTTCGCCTCGGTGAAGGCGCGGTCGTTCATGTCCTCGAAGGCGTGCTCCAGCGAATCCACCAGCATTTTTTCCACAGCCTCGTCGCTCACGTCCACAGCGCTCGTCATTTCCACGGTGCGCTCGCGGCCGGTCTTCGTGTCGCGCGCGAGGACGCGCAGGATGCCATTGGCATCAATCTCGAACTGCACGCCGACGCGCGCGTGGCTCTTCGGCGCGGGCTCGAATTCGAGGTCGAATTTTCCCAGCTCCCAGTTATCGCGCGCCATTTCGCGCTCACCCTGGAGCACGCGCACGAGCATCGAGCGCTGGCCGCTCACGGCGTTCGTGAACATCTCGCCGCGCTTGATCGGAATGGTGGAGTTGCGCGGGATGATGACGCTCATCAGCCCGCCGAAAGTCTCGATGCCGAGCGAGAGCGGCGTGATGTCGAGCAGCACGACATTCTGCACTGCGCCGCTGAGGATGCCCGCCTGGATGACTGCGCCGATGGCCACGGCCTCGTCGGGATTCTGCGAGGTGTTCGCGGGCTTGCCGAAAATTTCCGCGACAAGCCGGCGCACAAGCGGCATCCGGGTCTGCCCGCCGACGAGGATGATCTCATCGAGGTCCGCAGGCGTGACTTTCGCATCCGCCATCGCACGCCGGCAGTGGGCGCGCGTGCGCTCGACGATGGGCGCGGCGATGCGCTCCAGCTCTGCGCGTGTGATCGGAAGTGAAATGCTCTCGCGTCCCGCGGCGAATGGAAGCTCGACCGTCGCGGACGCGCTGTCCGAGAGCCGGTGTTTCGCCTCGACCGCGGCTTCGCGCAGCCGGGCGAGCAGCGCCGCGTCGTGGCGTGCGGAAGACACGCGTCCCCGCGTGTCATGGCAGACAGACGTCTCGTCTGTCGCTCCGGTGCTGCAGGCGGGATGCCCGCTCGCCGTGACAGCCGGGGACGCGTGGTCTTCCGGGCCTGCGGTGCGTTCTGCGAGATGCGCGACGAGCGCGGCATCAATGTCGTCGCCGCCGAGCCGCGTGTTGCCATTCGTCGAGAGGACGTGGAAGACGCCCTTGCTGAGTTCGAGGATCGAGATGTCGAACGTCCCGCCGCCGAGATCGAACACTGCGATTTTTGAGCGTTCCTTCAGCCGGTCCAGCCCGTAGGCGAGCGCCGCGGCGGTCGGCTCGTTCACGATTCGCTCGACGGTGAACCCGGCAAGTTCGCCCGCGCGTTTGGTCGCGTTGCGCTGCGCGTCGTTGAAATACGCGGGCACGGTGATCACCGCGCGTGTGACCGGCTCGCCGAGCGCACGCTCCGCGTCGGCCCGCAGTTTTTTCAGCACCTCGGCGGCGATTTCCTCCGGCGCGCGGTTCACGCCGCGCGTGCGGATCAGCACCGGCTCGCCCCGTTCGCCCGCGAGGCGGTACGCCACATCGTCCGCTTCTTCGCCCACGCGACGACCGATGAAACGCTTCGCCGAATAGATCGTGTTCTCCGGATCGATTGCGGGCATCCGCGCTGCCGTGCGCCCGATGAGCGGCGCACCTTCCGCTGGGAAATGCACGACGGATGGCGTGAGGCGCCCGCCATTCCCATCGGCGAGCAGAATCGGGAAGCCCGCCTCCATCACACCGATGAGCGAGTTTGTGGTTCCGAGATCAATTCCGACAATCGCTGACATCGCGCGCAAGATGGAGTCGCATCACCCGTGTGAAAAGCGCGATGTTTTCGCTTTGCCGCGCAGCGTCGATGCGACTGAATCACCGGCCCTGATGCGAATCCTGGACCGATACATCCTCCGAAGCTTCCTAGAGCCCTTCCTGCTCTGCTTCCTCGGCTTCATCGGCATCCTCACCATCTTCGATTTTTACGACAACCGGAACGACTTCATCGAGGGCTCGTCGCGAGTCGCCCTCATCGGCGTCTATTACCTGCACCAGCTTCCGCGGTTCATCCTGCTGAGCATGCCCATGGGCGTGCTGCTCGCGCTGCTCTACAGCCTCAGCAAAATGTCGCGCTCAAATGAAATCATCTCGATCCTCGCGACGGGGCGCAGCGTGCCGCGGCTGCTCGCGCCGCTCTTCATCGTGTGCGCGGGACTCACGGGCGTCTGCGTGTGGCTGAACTACGAGCACGCCCCGCGCGCCGACCGGCTTCGTGCGGAGGATATCGGACGAATCCGCCTCGGTGAATCCGAGGTGGAGAAACACAAGACGATCGCGGGGCACCTCACGAAGGACCGGCAGACGAACCGGCTCTGGTTCGCATCCTTCACGCGGCGGAATGTGGATGCGCTCGTCGGCGTCCACATCACGCAGCTCGACAAGGACGGCCGGCCCGAGAAGCGCTGGTACGCGCAGGAGGCGGACTACGATGCACGGACCGGGCAGTGGATTTTGGTGAAGGGAAAGCTGATCCACTTTGACGACGAGGGGAATGTCGCGGGAGACAGCGACGACTGGACGAAGGGCATCGGCGCGGATTCCTTCCGCAGCATCGAAGGGTGGAGCGAGACGCCCTTTCGCATCATCAGCGCGCGGATGGATGCGGAGCAGCTCGGCGTCCCGGAGCTTCGCGAATACCTCGCGTCGAACGCGGACTTTCCAGACGGGCAGCTCGCGCCGTTCCGCACGCACCTCCAGCACCGATGGGCGCTGCCGTTCTCGTGCCTCGCCGTCGTGTTCATCGCCGCACCGCTCGGCATCGTCTTCTCGCGCCGCGCCGTGCTCGCATCCGTGGCCGCAAGCATCTTCATCTTTTTCATCTTCCTGTTCCTCATGTTCTTTTTCCTCGCGATGGGAAAAGGCAACCTTGTGCATCCTCTCGTCGCGGGCTGGGTGCCGGACGCCACGCTGCTCGTGATCGGCTGCTACCTGCTCTGGCTGCGCTCGACCAACCGCGAGATGTTCAAATTTTCCTTCCGCAAAAAATGACCAACGACTGGACCATCCAAAGCCGCTCGACCCAATGCGCCGCGACAGGCGCGGCATTCGCAGAGGGCGAATATTTCTACACGCTGCTCTTCCATGAGAAGGACGGCTTCCGCCGCGAGGACCTGTGCGAGGAGGGGTTCAAGGCCCGGCCGGAAAGCCCTGCGCCGTTTTCATTCTGGCGCTCGAAATTCGAGCCGCCGCAGGCCGCGCCGCCGGAGCCCGTGAGCAAGCAGAACGCCGAGGATCTACTCCGCGCCTACATGGTCGAATCCGGCCCCGACCATGCGAATGCGCGCTACATCCTCGCCCTCATGCTCGAGCGGAAGCGCATCCTCCGCGAGGTCGAGGTAAAGCACGGCGACGACGGCTCGCTCACGCGCATCTACGAGCGTGCGAGGACCGGCGAGGTGTTTGTCATTCCCGATCCGCAGCTCCGCCTCGATCAGGTCGAGCAGTTGCAGTCGCAGGTCGCCGCGCTGCTCGGTTCGCCGGTGCCCGC
>BJFP01000009.1:16082-30724 GCA_014189875.1 Verrucomicrobiota bacterium
GCGGACAGGATTGTCCGCGTTACAGCAGCCCGAAGCGCTTCCGCAGGATCCACTCAATCGTGAGCAGCAGCACGACCGGAAGGAACCACCACCAGCTCTGCCAGAGGACGGTGTCGCTCTCGATCACCTGTCCGTTGCTCAAAGGCGCGAGCCGCTCGATGAGCGCGTCGCACTGCTCCTCGCGCAGGTATTCCCCGCTGCCCGCGAGGCTCACCTGGCGCAGCAAATCCTCGTTCAGGCTCAGCAGCGTGCGCTCGGCGTTTTCGCGCTGGACGACGGTGAACTGCGTGCGGGCCTTGAGCTGTTCGGTCGGGACGGCGGCGGTGTCCACTGCGAGTTCGTAGGTGCCGGGATCGAGCGCGGTCGTGCGACCACGGTAGAGTCCGCTTTCGTCGGGTGAAAGGGTGATCGTCGCGACCTTCTGTCCGTCGCGATAGAGCACGGCGTTCACCGAGGCGTCCGAGACGGGGCGTCCTTCCGCGTCGCGCAGACGGGCGCGGATGTCGGCCTGTTCGCCGGGCTGATACGTGAGCTGTCCCGCATCGAGCTGCACGAATTTGTCGCGAGCGGCGAAGGGCGCTTCGCCGATGTAGTCGCCGAGCTGGTTCCAGAAACGGACGTGGTGCATGTCCGCTACCTCGAAGCGCCAGCGCCACGAGTCGTCGAATGCGTGATAGTACACGCGGCCCGCGCCGAAGGGCCGCAGCACCGCGGCGGGAATGCGCGCGCCGGTGTCGGCCTCGAGCAGCACTTCCGCGCCGGGCAGCGGCTTCACCTGCGCGATGAAATGCGGCGCGGGCAGCTTCGCCCACGTCGCTGCGTTTACCGACGAATCCGTGCCGAGCATGAAGGCACCGATGCTCTGCGCTCGGCCGGCGAGCACGAGCGGCTTGATGCCAGCGGAAACTCCGGGGCCGGTCCACTCGACGGGGAACAGCGGCGCGAGCGGCGTGGCCGCGTAGCCGCGCAGCAGACCACGCTGGCCGTCAATGAACGCAATCGCACCACCTCGCTTGCCGACAAATTCCGCGAGCCATGTCAGCTCCTCGTCCTTCAGGACACCGCGCGGTATTTCACCGAAGAGGATCAGGTCGTAGGCATCGAGCGCTTTGTGCGACGACGGAAAGGTGCCCGCTTTTTCACCGCGGATGAAGCCCGCGTCCGAAGTCGCGCCGGCTATCACGGCATTTACCTCCCATTTTTCGTCGCGGTCGAAAAGATTGCGCAGGTAGCGCGTCTCCCAGCGCGGGCGTCCGTCGAGGATCAGGATTTTCCGCTTCTGCGTGACGGCGCGGAAACGCATCGGCGCGGTGTTGTTGGAAAGCTCGCGATCTCCCTCGACGCCGCTCACCTCGGCGGTGAGATGGAGCGGCGCGCCCGCGACCTCGTAACCTTGGGGCTGCAGCTTCAGGCGCGCGTCGGCGAGTTCCTTGATCGGAAATTCAAACGGCACGCGGCGCATACCTTTGCCGAGGGAGACGAGCGACTTTTCCCATACGACTTTGCCGCCGTCCTTCACCGACACGGTGAACGGCTCGCCCGGCGGAATCTCCTCCTTGATGTGAATCTCGCCGCGCACGCGGTCCTCGAAGAACACGGAGTCCGGCGCGATGACGCGCAGCACCGCAATGTCGCGCGGCGGGACCTGGCTGCCGAAGCCCATGGTGAACACGCCCGTCTTCCGTCCCGCGAGAATGCGCGCGGCTTCGAGCGGCGACTCGCCGGAGTTGTGTTGGCCGTCGGTGAAAAGGACGATCGCGCTTTTCTCCGCGCCGCCGGCGGCCTCGGCGGCGAATTTCAATCCGCCGGTGAGGTTCGTGATTTGCGCGACGGGCTTTTGCAATCCGGCGGGCGGCGCGGAATCTCCCGCGCTCGAATGCCAGAGTGGTTTTGCTTCGTTGCCATCGAGCAGCACGAGCTGCACGTCGTGCTTTTCCGCGAGGCGCGTGAGGAGGCGCTTTTCCGCCGGGCCTTCGAGCATCAGCGTCTGGAGGCGCTGCCAGCGCGGGAGCGAATCGAATTTTGTGAGCGCGGCGCGCAGCGGTGCCGCCGCGGGATCGGATTCGATCTGCTTTTCAAAAAGCGCGGAGATGCGCAGCGAGAAGCGTCCGGCGGTCTCGCCGAGGCGCGTGAGATCGCCCGACGCGCGGACCTGATCCTCGGTGCCGGTGAACTGCCGCGATGCGAGTTCGCGCGCGGGCTCGGCGACTTCGGCGCGCAGGCGCGCGAGATCGTCGCTGCCGGGCGCGGCCTTCGTGAGCAGCGTGACGGCCTCGGCGGATTTCGCTGCGAATTCCAACGAGAGGTTGCGCCACATTTCGGCGGTGAGATTCTCCGGCGGCGGGATGCGGTCGGCGATTCCGCGCGCGTCCGCGAGCGCGGCGGCGGCGCCCGGGAGATCGAGCGGGATCGCGGTGCCTTCGAGCAGGCCGAGCCTGCGCGCGAGCGTGATTTTTCTGCCTGCGTCCATCGTGGGATCGGTGAGCTGCATGGACTCGGAGGCATCAATGCACAGGAAGAGCCGCGCGAGCTGGCCGATGACTTTGCGATGATGCAGCACCGGGCCGCTGAGCATGAGCACGATCATCACGACCGCGAGTGCGCGCAGCGACGGGAGGGTGAAGCGCAGCCAGCGGTTATGCGCGTGCGTGTCGCGGCGGTAGAGCAGCCACGCGATGATTCCGAGGAGCAGCGCTGCGCCGAGACCGGCGAACCACGGCCAGTCGCCGGTCCAGCGGAGCGTGGTGGTGATGTGTTCGTGCTTCATCGTGCAGCCTCCGTTTCACGCTTCGGCTGCGCCGCCATCGTCATCGCGGCGGTGGAGCCGCGGGCGCGGGCGAACATTCGCTGCAGGATCAGCTCCAGGAAAATCAGCACGAGCAGCGCGAGCAGCGCCCATTTCCACAGCTCCTGACCGAAGCGCTGGCGGTGCTCGTTCTCGCGGAACTCTGCGGACGAATGCACGACGGCGACAGAATGCGCCTTTGCAAATTCCGCGATCTCCGTGTCGGCGAGCCGCGCGAGATCGGATTCGCGCCGGTCCGAATTCACGACGTAGTGGATTGGCTGCCCGCCCGGCGGCTGCAGCGTGTAGAGGCCGGGCTGGTAAAGCGGCGCGGTCTCGACGACTCCGCGCTCGTCCTTTTTCACGACCGGCATCTCGGAGGTCGTGCCGTCCGGCGCGGTGAGCAGTGCCTTTTTTCCGGCGGCGGTGACGGGAAGAAATGAAACGATCGAGCGGCCGACTTCGAGATTGCGCGGCGGGTTCACTGTCGAGGCGAGATGCACGCAGAGGCGCTGCACGAGCGGGAGGTAAAATGGGCGCGCGGGGAGATTGCCCCAGTCGGCATCTGCGGCGGTCGAGCACGCGATCACGCGTCCGTGGCCGATGGCACGCTCGACGAGGAACGGATCGCCGGAGTCGAGCCGCGCGAGCACGACGGGAGCGAGGGGATCGCTGCTGGTGCCGGGCGAACGCATCTTGAACCACACCTTGATCGCGGCCTCGCTCATCGAGCCGTTGCGCGGGTCGTTGAAAATTTCGAGCGCGGGATTTTCAAAGCGCTGTGCGGCGACACCGGTGCCTTGCACGCTGTCCTTCAGTTCGCCGGAGATGCCCGCGAGCGGCACGGGCGCGAGCGGGGCAAATGCGCCGTTCCACCACGCGACATCCGTGCGGTCGCCGGGGAAAATGAGCAGGCCGCCGCCATTTTTCACGTAGTCCTCCAGCACGCGCAACTGCTCGGGTGTGAGCTTGCGCACATTGGCAAGCACGACAGCCGCGGAGTCGGTGAGGTTCTTTGCGCTGAACGCATCCGCGCTCACGACGTGCGGCTCGATGAGGTCGCTCATCGGCACCTTGCCCGCGGCGAACGGCGAGAGTGCGATTTGCAGGTAGGCGGTCTCGGACGTGATGTCGTCGGGCGTCGGCCCCAGTGCACCGTCCACGAGCAGCACGGGGATGCGGTCGCGCACGGGGATGCTCGCGAGGTACGTGTTGTCCGCGGCGAGCACGTCGGGCTCGGTGGAAATCTCGACGACGTGCGAGCCGGCGGAATCGAAGACGTGCGTGAAGAGCACCTGCGCCTTTGCGTGCGGCCCGAGGTTCGTCTGCGACGCGGCCTTGTCCTTGCCGTCCACTTTCAAAGTCACGCGCAGGTCGGCGTGGTTGGCGTCGCCGAAATTGCGGAGGTTCGCGCGGAACTGCACCTTCTGGCCGACGCCGACCATGAGCTTTGAAAAATCGAGCGATTCGATCGCGACATTCTCCTTCACCTCCTGGCCGACATCCCAAAACGTGATGCCCGGCGAAGTCGGCAGACTGCGGATGCGCTGCAACGCGCGCCCGATGAGCGCGTCTTCCGTTGCCGGGAAACTCACGCGCTGAAAATCCGTGAGCACCACGACCTGCCGTGCGCTTTCGTGCATTTTCTCCAGCGCGCCGGCGCCGAGATCGAGCGCGGAGGGAATGCGTGCGCTGCCGAATCCGGCGGTGGATTTTGTGAGCGCCTGCGTGATGCGCGAGAGGTCGTAGCTCGGCGCGTCGAGCAGCCCGCGCCCGCCTTCGCCCATCAGGATCACATGCGCCTCGGAGCCTGGGCGGAGCTCGTTGATCAGCCGTTGCGTCTCATCCCGGGCGATGCCGAAGCTCGTGCTGCCCGCACGCGAGGCGTCCATCGAGTAGCTGTTGTCGAGCAGCACGACGGTCGAGGTCTTTGCATTTCCAAGCAGCGAGCTTGCGCCTTTCCAGAGCGGCCGCGCCATCGCGAGCGCGAGCATCGCGGGAATCAGGCAGCGGATCGCGAGGAGGATCCACTGCTCGATCTGGACGCGGCGGCGGTTCGTCTTCAGCACGGCTTCGAGCAGGTGCATCGCGCCCCACTTCACGATCTTGAAGCGGCTCTTGTGGAAGAGGTGGATGATCAGCGGGATCGAGAACGCGGCGGCGCCAAAGATCAGGGAAAAGTTGAGGAAGCTCACTTCTTTTTCCGCTCCTTTCCGTATTGTACTGGAGTCTTCCGTGAATGGTTCGCACTCGGCAATTCCAAGGGCCCTGCGGGCGGCTCAACACCAAACGCCAAACGCCAAACACCAAACACCCAAGGATCGAGTAGCCAGGGATCGGGGTCGTCCGGTTGTTCATTCACACGCCCGCCTTCGTTTGCGTCGCGCCTGCGCTCGGAGGTCTGGATGCTTTTCGCGAAGATGCGAATGAGTTGAAGATTTTCATCCATCAGCGGCTCAATCTTTTTCGGTTTGTCGAGAAGCGGAGTGAGATGGATCAGCCGCATCCATCGGCGAGTTTCGACCAGTTCCTTCTGGCAGATCTTCAGCTTGTGGATGAAATCATCAATGGATTCGGCGGCCTGTGCCTCGCCGTGATTCGACAGCGGCGACGTGCCCGATCGCAGCACTTGTCCGCCGACGTGATTGCCCGCCTTCGTCGCAAGAAGTGAGTCCACAAGGCGGATGATGCGCGCGGCAAACTCCAGCAAGCGATCTTCCATGTCATACACCGGACGCCCGTTTTCATCGGCCTTTGGCGTTTGGCGTTTGGCGTTTGGCGTTTGGTGTTGAGCCGCCCCCAGGGCCTCGTCCTTCTGTGACTTGCCCGCCTTCATCCCCGGGCAAGCCTCCTGCTCAAATATGCCGCGAGCGCATTCGCATACGGCTCATCGGTCGTAAACGGCACGAGGTCCACCTTGTGCTTGCGGCAGCCGCGCGTGAGGTCGGTGCGGAATTTTTCGAGGTTTGCGAGATACGCCTGCCGCAGGACGGCGGGGTCGAGCAGGTGTTTCACGCCGTCGCGCTCCATGCACTCGAACTGCGTCCAGCCCTTGAACTGGAAGTTCAACTCGTCCGGGTGCCAGATCTGGAAGACTAGAATCTCGTGGCGCGCGTGGCGGAAGTGCGCGAGGGCCTTGAGGAAATTTGAGACCTCGCCGAAGCAGTCGCTGATGATGATGAGCAGGCCGCGGCGGTGGAGCTTCGGCACGAGATCATGGAAGACCTTGCCCAACTCGGTCTCGCCGCCGGGCTTTCCATTTTCCAGCTCGTTCAGGATCGTGCGCACGTGGCTCACGCGCGAGCGCGGCGGGATGTAGCGGCGGATCTGCGTGTCGAACGTGACGAGGCCGACGCCGTCCGACTGCTGGAGCATGAGATACGAAAGACACGCGGCGAGCTTCGTGGCGTATTCGAATTTGCTCACCTGTCCGGGCTTGCCGCCGCCGTAGTCCATCGAGCCGCTGCGGTCGAGGATGATGGTCGCGCGGAGGTTTGTCTCCTCCTCGTATTCGCGGATGTAGTAGCGGTCGCTGCGCGCGAAGACGCGCCAGTCAATATGCCGGATTTCGTCGCCGGGGACGTACTGCCGGTGCTGTTTGAATTCGACGCTGAACCCCTTGTGCGGGGAACGGTGCAGGCCCGTGGTGAAGCCCTCGACGACCTGCCGGGCGAAGACCTGCAGGTTCGAGATTCGCTGGAGGTCGGACGGTGTGAGGAAGTCCGAGACGTGGGCCATGCCGTGTGGAAAATCGGGGTCCCGAAATTAGAGCGCGCGCTTCGCCTCGCCGCGCGGGACGCTTTTCAGGATGCGCCGCACGATGTCGTCCACGGTGATGCCTTCGGCCTCGGCGTTGAACGTCGGCACGATGCGATGGCGCAGCACGGGGAGCGCGAGGGCGTCAATGTCGTCAATCGTGACGTGGAAGCGGCCTTGCAGCACGGCGCGCACTTTTCCGGCGAGCACGAGGTTCTGGCACGCGCGCGGGCCGGCGCCCCAGTTGATCAGCTCCTTCACGAAGGCCGGCGCGTCGGGCTCGTTTGGGCGCGAGATGCGGACGACGTCGAGCACGAAGTCCATGACGTGATCGGGGACGGGGACTTTGCGGACGATTTTCTGAAGCCCGAGAATTTGCTCGCCGCTGAGCACTGCCTGCACTTCGGAGACGAATGTGCCCGTGGTGCGCTGCACGATCTGCCGCTCCTCGTCGCGGCTCGGGTAGCCGACGTTCACGAGGAAAAGGAAGCGGTCGCGTTGCGCTTCGGGGAGCGGGTAGGTGCCTTCCTGCTCGATGGGGTTCTGTGTCGCGAGGACGAAGAAGGGCTGTTCGAGTTCGAGTGTTTTCCCGCCGACGGTGACGTGCTTTTCCTGCATCGCCTCGAGCAGTGCGGCCTGCGTCTTGGGCGGCGTACGGTTGATTTCATCCGCGAGGAGCATCTGGGTGAAGATGGGGCCCTTCTGGAAAACGAACTGCCGCTGTCCGGTCGAGGATTCCTGAATGATGTCCGTGCCGGTGATGTCCGAGGGCATGAGATCTGGCGTGAACTGGATGCGGCGGAAGCCCATGTTCAGCGCCTGCGAGAGCGTGCGGATCATCGCGGTCTTTGCGAGGCCGGGCACACCTTCGAGCAGGCAGTGGCCGCCGGCGAGGACGGCGATGAGGAGCTGCTCGATCACGTCCTTTTGTCCGACGATGAACTTCGCCATCTCGCCCGTGATTTTCTGGTAGGCATCCACGAGCTGCGCGGCGGCGGCCTTGTCGTCGAGTTGGGGTTTTGGAGGGTTTTCGGTCGTGGTCATGTCGGTGTTAAAAATGGAAATGTTTTTTTGGCAAAGAAAACGCCGTTCGGCGGGAACGTCGAACGGCGTCAAATCAAGTGCGCCTGGAGCAGTCGCACGTCTTACATCTCAGCGATCTCGGGCAGCGGATCGATCCACACGGGCGGCGTGCAGATGGCGGGCTGCGCGGCAAACTGCCAGTCGGATGCGGCGGATGCGATGTCGGCGACCGAGCCGGAACGCTGCTGGAGCCGGCTGACGAATTCTTCGACGCTGCGCGCAAATCCCTTCTCCTGAACATCGGCGACGAGGCCCTGGACGGCCTGCCCGGCGGATGCAAGCTGGCCGACTGCGGCACTGCCTTTCTGCCAGAATCCGGGGCGCGTCGCGGTGTATGCGGTGCCTGCTGCGAGCAGGAGGATCGCGGCGGCGCGCTGGAAAAACCCGCGCCAGTGCCATGCGGGCACATCGAGCACTTTCGCGCGTTGCTCGGCGTTCAGCGTGAGCACGTCGGAATCCTCGCGTTGCATGCCGGTCTTCAGCATTTCGCCGAGTTCGAGCATTTGGACAACGTCGTGGCGGCATTCCTCGGAAACTCCGAGCATGCTTTCCACGTATAGGCGCTCATCCGGGGGGAGTTCGTTGAGCGCGTAGTCGGTTAGGTCTTGGTCTGTCAGTCTCCCTCTCATTGCAGTGTCTCCTATGATGCGGCCCGTTTGGCCAAATAAATGATCTTCTCGTCCTTGTCGTCGCGTTCCATTTTCCCGCGCAGGTTGCGCATGGCGGCGTTCAAAATAAAGCCCACATTCCCCACGCTCAGCCCGGTGATCTGGCTGATCTCCAGGTAGGAATGGCTCCCGTGGAAGCGGAGGCGCACGACCTCCTGCTGGTTCTTCGGCAGCCCCTTCACGTGCTTCATGAGGCGCTCGACGGTCTCGCGGCGCGACATCTCCTGAAGCGGGCTCACATTGTCCACCCGGCGGTGCTCGAACTCCTCGTGCTCGACGTAAATGTAGCGGTCTTCCTTCTTCAGCGACTTCAGCGCGCAGTTCCGGCACACGGTGAAGAGCCACGGCGAGAGATGCCCCTCGATGGCCGCCTGATCCTGTGTGTGCAGACGCATGAACGTCTCCTGCACCGTGTCCTTCGCACGGTCGAGATCCTGGAGGATGCTCAGGGCGTATTGCAGGAGGGGACGTTCAAATCGCTCAAGAGCGGTCTGAACCCATGCTGATTTCTTTTTGGCTTTGGAGAGGAACATAGTCCTGCCCTCATAACCCGACTGGGGGAAAATATTGAGGAAAATTTTGGATCTATTTTCGCCGGGAGAATTCGCCGGGAGAATATGTGGGGCATCTGCTGTTTCCTGATTGCCCGCGTGCACCCGCAGCGGGGCCGGTCCTGCTCCATGCATGCGCATATTTTTCCTCCGCGCGCAACCAACCCCGCGCAACGTGAATCCCGTCTCCCGCATCCTCATCGCCACCGTCCTCGCCAAGCCCGGCTACAAGCCCCCGCAGCTTTCTCTGCTTCCCGGCACGCGGAGTCTGCGGCATTCACCGTGGCGTGCAGACCACCGAAGCCATCCTGCTGCGGAAAACGCGCTTCAGCGAGACGAGCCTCATCGTCTCGTGGTTCACGCGCGACTACGGGCGGCTGAAGACCGTCGTGAAAGGAGCGCTGCGTCCGAAGAGCCGCTTCGCCGGCGTGCTCGATCTTTTTTTCGACTGCGACATCTCCATCGCACGCAGCGCAAAAAGCGACCTGCACACGCTCCGTGAGGCCGACTTGCGCGACGCACGCGCCGGGCTCCGCACCGACCACCGCCGCGTCGCACTCGCGTCGTACTTCGTCGAGTTGGTCGAACTCACGACCGAGCCCGAGCACCCCGCGCCCGAACTGCACGACCTGCTCCGGCGCGCGTTCAATTTTCTCGATCAAAATCCCGCCGAGCCTCGCGCGCTGCTCCACTTCGAGGGCGAACTCGCCCGCATGCTCGGCATCGCGCATCCCGAACTCACGCCCATCGTCGCCATCGGCCGCGTGTATCACCGCATCCCGTCCTCGCGTGCGGCGTGTTTGAAGCAGTGAAGCGTCTTCGGCGCTTGCGTTGCCGCGCGCACCCCGCAGCATCGCCGCATGAGCGAACAACCCGTCATCGCCGCCAAGGCACCCGCAAAAGTCACCCTCGAAGCCGGCAAGGACTACTGGTTCTGCACCTGCGGCAAATCCGCCACGCAGCCGTTTTGCAACGGCGCGCACAAGGGATCGTCCTTCGCCCCGAAAAAATTCACCGCGGAAAAATCCGGCGACGCGTGGCTCTGCCAGTGCAAGCACACCGCGAACGCGCCCTTCTGCGACGGCACGCACAAGGGGCTCTGAAAGCAGTTGAGAGTTGAGAGGGAAGACAGGCCGGTTTTGAAAGCCGCTGGAAAGTCACCCGACGGGTGAATGTGGTGTTTTCATGCAAGTCGCGCCGCCCGTTCCTCTCAACTCTCAACCCCAGAAGCGGCTACCGCGAAATCCCGCACTGCGAGACAAACCACGCCGGATTCAGCGGCGCGCAGCGTTCGCGCAGCTTGTCGAGTTCGGCGGCGGGGCCGTGGAATTCGAGGCGCACGAGATCGGACAGCTTGAGCATTTCATCGAGCAGCGGGCCGACATTGTCGAGGTGCTCGGCCACCCCCTGCGCGCCGACGTATGCCTCGCGGCAATGCACCGTGTCGCCGTCGAGAGTGAAGTTGTAAAAGATGCAGTTTTTTTCCGGTTGAGTCTTCGCGACAAACCTCGCGAGCAGCGCGTGGACGGCATCGAGCTTGCCGGCGTGTACTTTGAAATACGGATGGATGCTGACGGCGTTGGAGAGCTGGGACATGGCGGATGTGGGAGGTGAAATGGAGCCGCGGAGATTTGCAGGAACGCCCGCGCGTTGTCACTCGCGCAATTCATGCGGGCGCGCTGCTGCCGAAGTGCAGCCGTGCGTCAGCCTTCGCCGCGAATCCTCCGAAGCCGTGGAAAACTGCAAACCCGTGCTCCGAATGTCGCGCATTGAAACGCGCCGGGAGCCGTCTAGGGTGCCCGTCACAAAAATGGCGCAAACCCGCCGGGAAACACCCAACAGCACCCTGCAAGAAGTCATCGGCCTCACGCTCCTCGTCGTCGGAGTGCTGCTGCTTCTTGCGCTCATTTCATATTCGCCCGGCGATGTTCCGGGGTGGATGCGCAGCGCGCGCGTCGAGAAATCGGCGGCGAACTCGCACAACTACGTCGGCTCGTTCGGCGCGATCATGGCGTACCTCAGCTATGCCATGCTCGGAGCTGCGAGCTACCTGCTTGCTGCGGCGCTCATCAGCTACGGCGCGGTCACCTGCGTCGGGCGGCAGGTTGGATTTTCCATGCGTCCGCTCTGGACCGTGGGCTTCGTCGCGAGCGGCGCTTGCCTCGCGCACGTCCTCGGCTGGACGTTCATTGACCGGGTGAAATTGAACCTCTCGAGCGAGGGCGGCTTCATCGGCTCGTTCATCGGCGGGAAAATTTTCCACACCGTCTTCGGGCCGGCATCCGTCCTCGTGCTGCTGCTGATCTACATCGTCTGCATCATCCTCATGACGGGCCTGCGCCCGATCGCTGTCGTTCGCCAGCTCATCGCGATGCCCCGCGCGTGGCTCGATGCGCGGCGCAAGCGCTACCTCGAACGAGCGGGCGAGGAACAGCGCATCGCCCTCGAGAAGAAAAAAATGGAGCGCGAGCTGCGGCGCGCGGATAAGGACATGAGCCGTCGCTCTGATGAAACGCCCGCGCCAGCGAAGCTCGAACAGGTCGAGCTTCTGCCGTTCGACGAAAAGAAGGAGATCGCGCCCGACCCGGAGCCCGAGCGTCCTGCACCGAAGATTTTCGACGCCGCCGCACCGATGCCGCCCGCGGTGAAGAAGGAGAAGAAGAAGGAAAAGATCGAACTGCTCCAGACGATCTCCAGCGAGAACTACCGGCTCCCCGATTTCGATCTGCTCGACGTCATGGATCACTCGACACGCGTCGTGACCAGCCCGGACGAACTCCGCGCGGTGCAGAACCAGATCATAGACACGCTCGCGGAATTTGGCATCACCGTGACGCCAGGCGACATCACGAAAGGCCCGACCATCACGCGCTACGAGGTGTATCCCGCGCGCGGCGTGCGGGTGGACAAAATCGCGACCTACGAGCGCGACATCGCGCGCGCGACGATGGCCGAGCGCATCAACATCCTCGCGCCGATTCCCGGCAAGGACACCGTGGGCATCGAGATCGCGAATTCACGCAAGCAGATGGTGACGCTGCGCGAGCTGCTCGAAGGCGAGGATTTTCAAAATGCGAAGGCGAAGATCCCGCTCGCGCTCGGCAAGGATGTGTACGGCAAGTCCATCATCGCCGACCTCGCCGCGATGCCGCACGGCCTCGTCGCCGGCACGACGGGATCGGGCAAGAGCGTGTGCATCAATTCGATCATCGCGAGCATCCTCTACCGCTTCTCACCGGAGGATCTGCGGCTCATCATGATCGATCCGAAGGTCGTCGAGATGCAGATGTACAACACGCTGCCGCACCTCGTCGTGCCCGTCGTCACCGATCCGAAAAAGGTGCTGCTCGCGCTCAAGTGGGCGGTGAACGAAATGGAAAAGCGCTACGCCATTTTTGCAAAGTGCGGCGTGCGCAACATGGCGAGCTTCAACACGCGTCCGAAGCCAAAATCGCAGCGCGAACTCGACGAGATTGCGGACGCGAAGGACGACGCAAAGGCTGCGGTGGATCCGCGCACCCAGCCGCGCGCGGTGATTGATCCGAACATCGAGCCGACGACCGCGAGCAGCTCGGACATCCTCGGAAAAACTTTCGGCGAGGAGCCACCGCGCGAGGAGCGCGTGATGAACGGCGACTCCGAGCAATACGGCACGCCGGACAGCGACCGCGAAATCGTCGGCGAGGAACTCAACCGCGCGGAGCAGGCGGAACTCGGCATCACTGTTCCGCGCGACGACGGCATCGTGGTGCCGGAGAAGATGCCCTACATCGTTATCATCGTGGACGAGCTGGCCGACCTCATGCAGACCGCGCCTGCGGATGTGGAATTACTCATCGCACGCATCACGCAAAAGGCGCGCGCCGCGGGCATCCACATGCTCATCGCCACGCAGACGCCGCGCGCGGACGTCATCACCGGCGTCATCAAGGCAAACGTGCCGTGCCGCATCGCGTTCCAGGTCGCGAGCCCGCTCGATTCACGCGTCATCCTCGACGAGAACGGCGCGGAGCGTCTGCTCGGCATGGGCGATCTGCTTTACCGCCCGCCGGGCACGTCGAAGCTCGTGCGCGCGCAGGGCGTGCTCGTCACGGACGAGGAGGTGCACCGCATCGTGGAATTCGTGAGCAAGCAGGGCGCGCAGTGCTTTGAGTCCGAGATCCACCAGAAGCTCGAATCCATCGGCCTCGACGAAGACGAGGAGGACGTGAGCGACGAAGACGAGGAGCTCGTGATGAAATGCCTCGAAGTCATGCAGCAGGAGGGGAAGGCCAGCACCTCGCTTTTCCAGCGCCGGCTGAAGCTCGGCTACACGCGCGCCGCGCGCATCCTCGACATCCTCGAAGACCGCGGCTACGTTGGCCCCGGCGACGGCGCAAAACCCCGCGAAATTTTGCGGCAGCCGGACCTTTAGAAAATGGATCACGATTTTGGAAAGCTTCTGCAAAAGGCGCGCACGGACCGCGGGTTGAGCATCGAGCAGGCGGCGGCGGCGGTGCGCATCCGCTCGACATTCCTGCGCTCGCTCGAAGCCGGCGACCTCACGAAATTCCCGAATGCCGCGTATGCAAAAAGTTTCCTGCTCATGTATGGGCGCTACCTCGGCGTGGATGTGAAATCCATCGCGGTGCAGATTGACACGACGACGCAGATGAAGGTCGAGGGCTACCAATACCTCACGAACCGCGCCGCCGGGCAGCCGAAGCCGAAAGCCGATCCGGAGCTGACCTTCAGCGCCGCGCCCGCGCCGAAATCCTCGGGCTCGTGGCTGCCCCTGATCGTGCTCGCGGGAACGCTGGTCCTCGCGCTCATCGTATTCGTGGTCTGGCAGAATATGAACCGCCTCAGCGACGGGCCGCAGCCCGGTCCTGCGAAAAGTGTGCCGACGCCGAGCCCGGTCACCGCGGTCGAGCCGATCAGCAAGACACCCGCACCCGCACCCGCAGCACCGACCGAGGATGTGCCGCCGCGTCCGAAAGTCATCTCGGTGCCTGAGGCCGCCACGGGCTCGCCCGGTGAAATCCCGCGTGCGCGCCCGATTTCGCCCGTGGCAAGAATCGCCTCGTCGGATTCCGACGCGCTCGCGGATCTCGGCCCTGCGAGGCCGCGCGTCATCTCGCCGGGCAGCGCCACACCGCCGCCCGCTGCTCCGCCGGCAGTGGCGCCCACGATCATCGAGGACGACAGCGGGCTCGCCGCGGATCCGAACACGATCGTCCTGGAGCCGAAGCGCAAGAGCTGGGTAATCATCCGCGCCGGCCCCGGCGGGCAGACGCTGTTCGAGGATTACCTTTACCCCGCCGCGAAACCGATGCGGCTGCCGAAGGGCCGCTACTTCATCGAGCTGCGCGACGCCGAAGCCGTGGAAATCTCCCGCGACGGCAAGCCCGTCGGCTACTCATCGCCGGGCGTGCTGCTGGAGTGATTTGGAACGCGGCGCAATCCGTGCGCAGGAGCCGCAGGGCGTATCCTGTATTTTGAAATATGATATCAGACCGAGAGGCGCGCCTGGAGGATCATGGTCAGCGCCTTGAGGCTCAGCTCATTCAGGTAGTAAGGCTTCGCAAGATACGAGTCGTGCTCGGTCGCCATCTCCGTGATCTGCCGGGCGGCGCTGGAGAGGCCGGTCACGAAAAGGACGGGCGTCCGCTCGTGCCGGGGCATTTTGCGGATGGAGGCGTGGACGTCGAAGCCGGTCTGTTCGCCGCCGAGCTTCACGTCGAGGAGGATGAGCCTGCTGTCCCGGCTTGCGACTTCGCGGAGGGCGCTGTCGGGTTTGGTCGCGTAGCTGGTGTGGAG
>BJFP01000010.1 GCA_014189875.1 Verrucomicrobiota bacterium
CCAGCGTGCGCCAATGAATTTAGCGGGACGCCTCGCTCGCCAACGGAAATTTGATGCGTCAATCCTGCGCGACGCACAATGCTGGATTGCGGGATTCGCCGCGGATGCCTAACTCGTTCCCGGTCATGCACCGGCCCATTCGCCCGTTCCACACTCCGCATCCATCCACTCCCATGAAATCTCTCACTCCCCTTCTCCTCACCATCTGCACCGCCAGCGTCTTTGCCGCGGGCCCGGCCACGCCTTCGCCCGGCCTTCACTATTACTACGCCGTTCCGCCCGCGAATCCGGCCCTGGTGATCGAGGCGGACATCTGCGTGTACGGCGGGACCCCGGGCGGCGTCGCGGCTGCGGTGCAGTCTGCGCGCATGGGGAAAAAGACAGTGCTCGTGGTGATGCGGCGGCACGTCGGCGGGATGACTTCGGGCGGGCTCACTGCGACAGACATCGGCAACCGCAAGGCCATCGGCGGATTTGCGAATGAAGTGTATGCGAAGATCGGCAAGACCTCCGGCTTCCGTCCGTCCGAGGCGGAGAAGGCGTTTGAGGAACTGCTCAAGGAAGCGGGCGTGACCATTTACTACGAGCACCGGCTGAAGGATGTCGTGAAGGACGGCACGCGCATCGAGTCCATCCGCATCGAGAACGGCAACACGGTGCGCGCAAAAATGTTCGTTGATGCGACCTACGAGGGCGATCTGATGGCCGCCGCGGGCGTGTCGTATCACGTCGGACGCGAGAGCAACGCGGCGTACGGCGAGACGATCAACGGCGTGCAATTCCGCGATACGCACAATTTTTCCGTGCCCGTGGATCCGTATCGCGAGCCGGGAAATCCCAAGAGCGGACTGCTGCCGACAATCTCCGCGGAGCCTCCCGGCAAGGCGGGCGACGGCGACAAAAAAGTGCAGGCCTACAACTTCCGCATGTTCCTCTCGAATGCCGCCGACCGCACCCCATTCCCGAAGCCCGCGGGCTACGACCGCGACCGCTACGCGCTGCTCGAACGCTACCTGAAAGCGCAGCCGGTTCCTTCGCACCCGACCCAGCTTCACAACGGTGACTGCAACAACAAGGGCGGCTTTTCCACCGACCACATCGGCGCGAACTATACGTGGCCCGAGGCCGGCTACGCCGCGCGCGAGAAGATGTTTCAGGATCACGTGAACTACCAGCAGGGGCTGATGTGGTTTTCGCAAAACGATCCCGCCGTGCCCGAGGTGATCCGCGCGAAGACCGCCGCATTCGGACTGGCCGCGGGCGAATTCCCCGAGACCGGCGGATGGCCGCACGAACTCTACGTGCGCGAAGGCCGGCGCATGATTTCCGATTACGTGATGACCCAGGCCGAATGCACGAGCCTCAAGACCGTCGAAGATCCCGTGGGCCTCGCGGCCTACACGATGGATTCGCACAACTGCCAGCGCGTCGTCATTGACGGCGTGGTGCGCAATGAAGGCGACGTGCAGATCGGCGTGCCGCGTCCGTATCCCGTGAGCTACCGCAGCATCGTGCCGAAGGAGAGCCAGTGCTCGAATCTCTTCGTGCCCGTGTGCCTGTCGTCCACGCACATCGCGTACGGATCGATCCGCATGGAGCCTGTCTTCATGATCCTCGGCCAGTCTTCGGGCACCGCGGCAGCGATGGCGATTGATGCAAAAATTTCCGTCCAACGCGTGAACTACGCAAAACTCCGCGTGCGTCTCATCGCCGACAAACAAGTCATCACTTGGGACGGCCCGCTGCTCGCCACCACCCACGACGACCCCGGCCCGGCAGGCAGAATCGAAGTGGCACATGCCGCCGCAAAAATCACGGGCAAGTGGAGCGAGTCCACCCTCGGCGGTTACCTCCACGACGGCGATGCGGACAAAGGCACAAAGTCCGTCGCATTTGCTCCCACACTCCCCGCGGACGGCACCTACGACGTTTATCTCAAATGGACGCAAAACCAGAACCGCGCCACCAACGTCCCCGTGGAAATCGTCAGCGCCGACGGCAAGCAAACCATCACCGTGAACCAGCGCGAGCGCGGCGGCTGGGTGAAAATCGCAACGGCAAAATTCAAGGCCGGCACCACGGCCAGCCTCACCATTTCAAACAAGGGCTCCGACGGCCACGTCATCGCCGACGCCGTCCGGTGGGTGCCCGCGGCGAAGTAGAATCACCCGTTCAAAAGGCAGTTCCCTTGGGCGTTGGGCGTTGGGCGTTGAGCGTTGGGCGTTGGGCCCGCCGCAGGCGCGGTGCGAATGAGGACGCGCGTCGAGTGATCGTCATGCCGCTGCGTGGGGCAAACGCCCAGCGCCCAACGCCCAAAGCTCGACTCGGCATTCCGCCGCACGCTCAGAGCTTCCGCCAGCGGATCTCCTTGATCGCGCCGGACGTGCGCCACGTCGCGATCCCGAACGGCTTCGAGCTCTCGATCTCGCCGATGCGCATGTCGAGGGTCTTGCCCTCCGTCTCCAAGTCCACGAGCTGATCCTTGTCCACCCACACCTCGATCTTCGCCTTCGTCACCCGCACGCGGATGCGATACCACTGGCCCTTCTTGAAGTTCCGGAACTGCGTCGTCTCGTTCTCGCTCGCGTTCTCGCCGTTCACATTCGAGATGCCCACCACGCTCCCACCCCAGCCGCCGAGCACGAGCGTCACATGCTTCTCGCCGACGGGAAAAGTCAGCGCCCCGAAAAAGTCGTCCCCCTCGACACGCTTCGCCTGAAATTCCACCTCGTAGCCCATCTTCGCCGGCGCCGCTTCGAGATTGATGCCCGTCATGTCCCCGCCCTGCGGCAGCAAAATCTCGCCGCCCTTCACCTCCACATCCGCGTGCCCGGCGAAGTCCGTCATCTTCCATTTCCCGAGTGCCTTCCCGTCGAAAAGGGAAATCCATTCCGGCTCCGCAGCCCGCACGAACGGCACCGCAAGCAGCGCAAACGAAGACGTGGCGAGAAAGCGGCGGCGAGAGAGGGAATTCATACGCGCACATTCATCCCCCGCACCGGGATCGCGCAATGCGAATGTGGCAAGGTACCGTAGCCGCGCTTGTGAAAGCGCGGGCGCTTCTCTCATTCGCACCGGATGATCAGCCCGCGCTTTTACAAGCGCGGCTACGGCGTCACGCAAATGACTCATTCACGCCGCTTGCCAGTCGGAAATAAGCTGCCATATTCCGCCCCCTTTTTTCCGGGAGAAACCAATTCATGTCACAGCAAAATATCAGAAACATCGCCATCATTGCACACGTCGATCATGGCAAAACCACGCTCGTGGACTGCCTGCTCAAGCAGGCCGGCACATTCCGCGCAAACGAAGCCAAGGCGAGCGAGGAGCGCATCATGGACTCCATGGATCTCGAGCGCGAAAAGGGCATCACCATCAAGGCGAAGAACGCGGCCTTCCGCTGGAAGGACTACCACATCAACATCGTGGACACTCCCGGACATGCCGACTTCGGCGGCGAGGTGGAGCGCATCATGAAGATGATCGATGGCGTGCTGCTCGTTGTGGACGCGCACGACGGCCCGCAGGCGCAGACGAAATTTGTACTCAAGAAGGCGCTCGAAAACGGTGCGAAGCCGATCGTGGTCATCAACAAGATCGACCGCGAGAATGCCGAGCCGCACAAGGTGCTCGATCAGGTGTTCGAGCTTTTCCTCGAACTGCACGCGACCGACGAGCAGCTCGATTTCCCGATCGTGTACGCGAGCGCCAAGAAGGGCTTCGCAAAGATCCATCTCACCGACGAGAGCGACACGATGGAGCCGCTCTACCAGACTGTGGTGGACAAGATCCCGCCGCCAAAAATCGGCAGCGAGCCGTTTTTCCAATTCTGCGTCGCGAACCTCGACTACAGCGATTACCTCGGCCGTCTCGCCTACGGGCGCATCGTCAGCGGCAAGGTCAAGGTCGGCGACACGCTCGTCTGCCTCCACGCAGAAGGGAAACCCACCAAAGCAAAAGTCACCGCGCTCTTCGGCCACGAAGGCATGAAGAAGGTCGAGATCCCCGAGGCGGAAGCCGGTGAGATCGTCGGCATCGCGGGCTTTGAGGATGTGTTCATCGGCGAGACGCTCACGGACAGCGAAGAGCGCGAGCCGCTGCACTTCATTGATATCGATCCGCCCACGATCACGATGAAGATTTGCATCAACGACGGCCCGCTCGCCGGTCGCGAAGGTTCGCTGCTCACCGCACGCCAGGTGCGCGAGCGGCTCCAGCGTGAGACGCGCACGAACGTCTCGCTGCAAGTCGCGGAAACAGACGTCGCCGGACATTTTGAAATCAAGGCCCGCGGCGAAATGCAGATCGCGATCCTCGTGGAGCAGATGCGCCGCGAAGGCTTCGAGTTGCTCGTGTCGCGCCCTGAGGTGATTTTCAAGCGCGATGAAAAGGGCGACCTGCAGGAGCCGTATGAGGAACTCTCCGTGGATCTCCCGGAGGAACACCTCGGCACGATCATGCAGAACCTCGCCGGACGGAAGGCGGAGATCACGAATATGGAGCATCACCCGCACAGCGTGGAACTCACGGCGATCATCCCCACGCGCGGGCTCATCGGCTTCGAGACCGTGCTCGTGAACGTGACGAAGGGCGTCGGCATCATCAGCGCGCTCTTCCACGGCTACGGCCCGCACAAGGGCGACATCCCAAACCGCGGCACCGGCGTGCTCGTGAGCATGGAGACCGGCACGAGCACCGCCTACGCGCTCGACACGATCCAGCAGCGCGGACGCCTCTTCATCGATCCGCAGGAGGAAATCTACGAAGGCATGATCGTCGGCGAAAACAGCCGCAACGAGGACATGCCCGTGAACCCCTGCCGCGCGAAGAAGCTCACGAACATGCGTTCGCAGGGCGACGGCAAAGGAATCGCACTCCCGCCCGCGCTCAAGCTCAGCCTCGAACGCACGCTCGAATACATCGCGCCCGACGAATACGTGGAAGTCACGCCGAAGAGCCTGCGCCTGCGCAAGAAGGTCCTCGACGCGAATGCCCGCAAGCGTTCCGAGAAGGCCGTCGAGGTCGCGTAGCCATCCGTAGCCGCGCTTGTGAAAGCGCCGGCATGCTTCGATTCCGGGCTGTGACTGGTGAACGGTGAACAGTGACTGGTTTCGCGCTGCCGTGCTTCTGCGGTGAAAGTCGCCGCTGAGATTCCGCCTTGCCCGCGTGCGAATCCTCACGCTTAAAAACGCCATGAATCCCAAGAGCCTCCTCATCACCATCCTCGTCGCGTTCATCACCGTGTTTGCGACGGATTTTCTCATCCACGGCGTCCTGCTCGCAGGCACCTACAAAGCCACGGCCTCGCTGTGGCGACCGGAGGCGGAGATGATGGCGAAGATGCCCTGGATGATGCTCGGGCAGTTTCTCGCGGCGGCGGCGTTCACGATGATCTTCGCCGCGTGCGTGGCGGAGAAGCGATGCATGAGCTGCACCATCAAGTTCGCCGCCTGCATGGGAATTTTCGCCAGCGCGGGGCAACTCATGGCGTATGCGGTGCAGCCCGTCCCCGGCTCGCTGGTCGCGATGTGGATGCTGGCCGCCATCGTGCAGGCCGTGCTGCTCGGCATCATCGTGCATAAGGTTTACAAGCCCGCGCCCATCACGAGCGGAGCGGCGGGGAAATAGCGGCTGACTGTTGGCGCGCGGAGCAAGAGCCTCCGTCCGCTCCTGCCCTCGGACATGAATTCCGCGTCGTCGGGATTTACAGAATTTCCATGGGATCCGGCAAACCACGCGACCATCATTCCCGCAGGCTGCGGCATCACGCCGCCACCGTGGGCAATTCCCGCGTCCGCTTCCACACGCGGGACAGCCGCTTGTGCCATTCATCAATGAGGAACATACGCAGCACGGGCTCGGTGAGTGGCGGCGGCCCCGTCTCGCCCGCGTGACTCAGTTCCTCGGCCTTCTCCGCCATGACCACCAGTCGGACCATTACCCAAGGCCGGACGTCCACGGGTGGCTCGATCGCGGCGTGCAGGTCTGCCGCGAGTTCCTTGCACCAGTGATCGCAGAGCGCATCCTGCGCGACGGAAGGCAGGCAGTCCCGCGACGGGAGGCCTTGCTGCCACGCGTGGCCCAGAGTTGCCGCGGTTTTCAAAAGGGTCGCTGAGATGATTCCCCAACTGTTCATGGTGGACATTGGTTTTGTGCTCCCTCGGGCTTCGACAACCTCCGGAAGCACGTCCTTTTCAAGCATCGCCGATGCCGCCGGCGCCCCGTTCCGCCAACCTTTCCAACTCGTAACGTTCCCGCGCCGAGCAAGGCGGGAGCGATGGACAAGCAGAGGCACCTCGCGCTACGTCGCTTTCATCTTCGCGACAAACTCCACAAGACCGCGGGCCAGCGAGGCGATCTGCTTCGCCTTACGCTCGTCCTTGAGTTTTCCGGCGTCGTCGAAGGCCTCGTACGCGGTGGAGATGCAGACCTGATCCGGCAGGACGATCACGCCGATATTCCCGAGGATCGCGCGAAGATGGACGAGCCCGCGCATTCCGCCGAGCGCGCCGGGTGAGGCGCTGCACAGTGCGGCGACTTTCCCGCGATACGCGACGAGCGATGGCTCATCGTCGGACTCGGATCGGGAGGCCCAGTCGATGGCGCTTTTCAGCGCGGCGGTGATGGAGCTGTTGTATTCCGGCGACGCGATGAGGAAGCCGTCGCTCTCGCGGAGGAGCGCCTTGAATTTCTTCGCGCCCTCCGGCAGTCCGCCAGCGGCTTCGATGTCTTCATCGAAGACCGGGAGCGCGAGGTCGCGGAGGTCCACGATCGTGACCGTCGCGCCAGCCGCGCGCGCGGCTTCCGCAGCGGCAGCGGCGAGTTTTTTATTGAAGGAACCGGTGCGGCTGCTGCCGGCGAAGGCGAGGATTTTTGGCTGGCTCATGGGCTCGACACTTCGCCCTCAGGCTGCGCAACGCAAGCAAAGGAAAGCCGTGATGCGCCGTCCGCTGCACGGAGCAAGAATTTCACATTCGGCTGATGGCATTTTTCAGTCTTTCCGCTTACTTCACGTCTTATGCCCGCCTCGGAAATCACCACCCGCCTCAGCCGGGCCGCAACATCCGTGATGACGGCCCTGTTCGCGTGCTTGGCCGCACTTCCAGCGCGCGCCATCCTGATCAATGGCGAGGGGCCGGCCAACGTCACTGGGATCTATGACCGCTTCATCGTAGGCACGTACCCAGGGACGCCGGTGGCGCCGCCGGTGGCGAATCCCTCGTTCATCGGTTCGGCATTCGATCTCTCGGGCGTCGGCTGGCTGTCCTCGGATCCCTCCCAGGCCGTCACGCTCGTGAGCTCCATGTATTTTGTCGGTGCGACGCACTACATGCCGAATGGCGGATCGACGCTGCTTTTTCTCGGAACCGATCACGTGCTGTACTCCGCCACGGTGGATGCGGTTCATGCGCTGACTTACACCGGGACGGACGGGGCGCAGGTTTCCGACGTGAGCGTGGGGCGGCTCTCGCTGGCACTGCCCGCAGCGGTCACACCGATGCCGATTTTCTACGCCGGGAACACCAGCGTCTTTTCCGCTTCCAGCTTCAATGCGTATTCCGGCGTGTCGCTTTTCAACTACGGGCACACGGCGCGCATGGGCTCCAATGACCTCGACGGCTTCGCACAGTTTTCGTTCGCCCCCGGCCCGCGGACCAACATCGGCCTCGTCTATTCCCCCGGCACGGGCGCGGGCGAGACGCTGCTCGAAGGGGGCGACTCCGGCAGCCCGACCATCGCATCCCAGAACGGCGTGTATGGGCTGATCGGGACTCATTCCGGCGTGTTAGGCCAGTCCAGCTACGATGCGTTTGTGAGCTACACGGAGTTCGTGAATCAGATGAACGTGATCCTCGGGAATGACGGACAGTCGCTCACGTTCGCAACCGTGCCTGAGCCGGGCACGGTGCTGTTCGGAGTGCTGCTGCTCGGATTCTGCGGCACACAAAGGATGCGGCGCGGACAGGACGCAGGCCGTTGAGCATCGGCGATCGGCCGGAAAATCCCGGCGCGCCGCAGTCGCAGGGCCCCGCAATCCCCGGTCCGTTCTTCCCCGGCATCACCCGCAAGAATCCCTTTGCCCTCCCCCGCCCCCGCGCCTAAAACCCGCGCCCTTATGTTTGCAGGGACCCACACCGCGCTCGTCACTCCGTTCCGAAATGATCGGTTCGACGAGGCCGCATTCACCAGCCTCATCGAGGCGCAAATCGCCGGAGGCATCACGGGCATCGTCCCCGTGGGCACCACCGGCGAATCGCCCACGCTCGATCACACGGAGCACCTCCGCGTGATCGAACTCGCCGTGCAGGTGGCGAAAAAGCGCACGCTGGTGATCGCGGGCACGGGATCGAATTCCACGCGCGAGGCCGTCGAGATGACGGTGGAAAGCGAGAAGCTCGGCGCGGATGCCGCACTGCTCGTCGCGCCGTACTACAACCGTCCCACGCAGGAAGGGCTCTACCGCCATTTCCGCGCCATCGCGGAAAAGACGAAGCTGCCGATCATTTTGTACAGCATCCCCGGACGCTGCGGCGTGGAGATCGCAGTCGAGACGTGCGTGCGGCTCGCGAAGGATTGCGCGAACATCGTGGCCATCAAGGAAGCCGGCGGCACCGTCGAGCGCGTGAGTGCATTGCGCGCGGCGCTGCCGGATGCGTTCGAGATTTTGTCGGGCGACGATTCGCTGACGCTGCCGTTCATCAGCGCAGGTGCGTGCGGCGTGATCAGCGTCGCGTCAAACATCATCCCTGCGGAAGTCGGCGCGCTCGTCGCCGCGGCGAACGCGGGCCGGTTCGATGAGGCGAAGCGGCTGCACTTCCAGTGGTATTCGTTGTTCAAGGACATCTTCATTGAGAGCAACCCCGCACCGATCAAACAGGCGCTCGCATGGCAAAACCGCATGACCGCCGAAGTCCGCCTCCCGCTCTGCGAACTCGCCGCATCAAGCCAGGACAAGCTGCGCGCAACACTCAAGAGCCTCGGCCTTCTCAAGTAGATGAGCGTGCGACTTCTGATCAATGGTTCGCGCGGACGCATGGGCCAGATGCTCATCGCGTGCGCGGCGGAAAATCCCGTGCTCTCCATCGCCGCAGCCGTGGATGTCGGCGACGACTTTGCCGCGGGCATCGCACAGAGCGACGCCGTGATTGATTTTTCCCATCACTCGACGTGCGAGGCCGTGCTCGCCGCCTGCATCGCGGGGAAGAAGACAGTCGTCATCGGCACCACCGGCCACACGGATGCGGAGGTTGCATTGATCCGCTCGGCTTCGGAGAAAATCCCGGTCGTCTTTTCCGGCAATTACTCCACCGGCGTGAACGCGCTCTACTGGCTCTCACGCAGGGCTGCGGAAATCCTCGGGCCGGACTTCGACATCGAGATCACAGAGACGCATCACCGCCTGAAAAAGGACGCGCCGAGCGGCACTGCGAAAAATCTCGCGGAGATCCTCACCGCCGTGCGCGACCTCGAATACAACAAGGACGTGCGCCACGGACGCCACGGCGATGTCGGTGCGCGCACGAAGACGGAAATCGGGATGCACGCGATCCGCGGCGGCGATGTCGTCGGCGATCACACAGTCCTCTTCGCCTCGCCCGGCGAGCGCGTGGAACTGACGCACAAGGCATCGGGCCGCGAGATTTTCGCACGGGGCGCACTGCGCGCCGCGCTCTGGGCGCACGGAAAGCCCGCGGGGCTCTACACGATGCAGGACGTGCTCGGTCTCCGGTAGCTGCGCTCGTGAGAGCGCGGGCACTTCCTCCCCGATGATCTGTGAAAGCAAAATCAGCCCGCGCTTTTACGAGCGCAGCTACGAATGAGAATCGCCATCGCACTCGGCTCGAATCTCGGTGACCGGCTTGCGAATCTCGCAGCAGGCCGCGATGCCGTGCTAAAGCTACCGGGCGTCTCCGCGCCGGTGCTGCATTCGCGCGTGTATGAGACGGAGCCCGTCGGCACGGGGCCGGATGCGGGGCCGTTTTTGAATGCCGTGATGGAAGTCGAATTCACCGGCGGACCGCACACGCTGCTTGCTGCGCTGCGCTCGATCGAGTCCGCGCTCGGACGCCCGATGCGCTACCCGCGCAATGCCCCGCGCACGCTCGATCTCGACATTCTCTACGCCGACGATCTCGTGCTGTACGACGATACACTCGTCCTCCCCCACCCTCGTCTGCACCTGCGCCGTTTTGTGCTCGCGCCGCTGAACGACTTCCGTCCCGACCTGCGCCTTCCGGGGCAGGCGCACACCGTCGCGGAACTCCTCGCGCGGCTCGACGATCCTGCGGCGGTCACGGTCTTCGCCGAGCGGTGGTGAGTATTTCCGGAATTGCTGCGCGACGTTCATTGCGGACGCGCACCTCGCTCACTTCGCAGCGTGCAATTTCTCAAGCGCAAGGAGGAATCGCTTCCGCTCGATCCCTCCGCCGTAACCGGTGAGCGAGCCATCCGCGCCAATCACGCGATGGCACGGGATGATGATCGAGATCGGATTCCGTCCGTTTGCGAGGCCGACGGCGCGGACTGCTTTTGGATTTCGGATGCGCTTCGCGATGTCGCCGTAGCTCGCCGTCGCACCGTACGGAATCCCGCGCAGGGCGCGCCAAACACTGCGCTGGAATTCGGTGCCATCCGCATCCAGCACGAGTGAAAATTCGCGCCGCTCGCCGCCGAAATATTCGTCGAGCTGCTGCCGTGCTTCGCGCAACGGCGCAGCATCGCGAACGGCATCGCGGCTCTGCGCGGATGCGTGGCGTTCAGTCTCCATGAAGACGCCGGTGAGTGCCGCGCCGGTGCCGGTGAGCCGCAGCTTGCCGATGGGCGATGCGAATTCGGTGAAGTAGATTTTCGCGTTCATGGGAACAGCCGTTGTGCGGGCTGCGCGCGCTGTCAAACCGCAACCGCTGGCCGCGGATCGGCGTCGCTTTTCCGAAAGACAAGCGCGGCGAGGGTGATGGCGTAGCCGACGGTGCAGATGAGGAGCGCGGCGCGCATTCCGAAGCTCCGCTCCAGCCAACTGCTCATAAGCCCGGAAAACGGGATGACCGCGACAAAGCTGAAACCAGCGACCGTGGATACCCGTCCGCGCAACGCATCGGGCGCGCGTTCCTGCACGATTTGGTTTGAGATTCCGTAGAGGAAATTCAGCCCGAGCGTGAGCAGCAGGATGCTCGCGCACGCGAGCACGAAGCCGTGCGCGGCTGCAAGCATGAGCATCGAGATCACGGTGACGACCACGCCGAGGCGCACGAGGAATTCGCGGTGCGAATGCGGGAGCGCGAGCAGCAAGATGGACGCGGTGAGCGCGCCGACGCCGGCAAATGCCATGAGCCAGCCGACCGCGCCGCTGCCGAGGCCGAGCGTGCGCTTGCCGTACCAGGTGAGCAGCACGATCACGAACGGCGAGCAGAAGAACGCGTTCGCCGCGCTGATGAGCACCATGCGGAAAGTCGGCGCGTCCGAGCGCACATGCCGCCAGCCGTCGAGGAATCCCGTACGGCGCTGCATTTCCTCCGCATCCGTCCCTCGAGGCCTCCGAGGGATTGCAAAGAGGATCACGAGCGGCCCGATGAAGCTGATCGCATTTGCATAAAATGCGGACGCGAGGCCATACCGCGCGACGGCGAGACCCGCGAGTGCGGGGCCGACGATCCGCGCCGTATGAAAGACGGAGCGGTCGAGCGCAAAGGCGCGGGCGATTTTTTCCTTTGGCACAAGCTCCGGGATGAGCGCCGAATACGCCGGCCCCTCGAACGCGTGCGTGACGCCCATGATGAATCCGACGCCGATGAGATGCCACAGCAGCAGCGAGCCCGCCTGCAATTTCCATCCGACAAATACGGCGAGAAGCGCCTGCATCAAAATCACCGCGAGCAGAATCCGGCGGCGATCGAAACGATCCGCCATCGTGCCCGCCCACGGGCCGAAGAGCGGGATGACCATCAGCGTGGCGAAGCTCACCCACGCCTGTTCCTGCGATGTGGAGGCGTGTTCCTCGACGACGAGCTGCTGCCCCTGCATCTGCATCCACGCGCCGACCATCGAGACAAATTCCGAGATCATGAACCGCACGAAAATCGCGCTCGGCGGTGCGGATGATGGAGCTGGCTGTGGTGTGGACACGGTGAGCCGCGCAGCAAACCGGGGCGCGTGCAGCGACGCAAGCGCGACGCGGATTTGGCAGCAGCTCAAATCGAGCGGAACCACGAATGGACACCAACGGACACGAATGGGATTCGGGAATCATCAGCGTCCTCAAACGACCACATCTTCGTTCCATTCGTGTTCTTTCGTGTCCATTCGTGGTTCAAATTGATTCCGCACCGCGATTTCGCTTGGCCTTGTGCGCGCTTCGCCTTTGCTCCGCGCACGCGCATGAACGAACGCATCCTCGCTTTCCAAGCCGCCTGCGACCGCGGCGAACGCATCGCCGTGCTCACCGCGTACGACTACCCGATGGCGCGCCTGCTTGATGAGGCCGGCGTGGACGTGCTGCTTGTCGGCGATTCGCTCGGCATGGTCGTGCTCGGCTACCCGGATACGACGCTCGTGACGATGGACGAGATGCTCCACCACACACGCGCGGTCGCCCGCGGAGCGCAGCGTCCGCTCATCCTCGCCGATCTTCCATCTGGCAGCACGGAGACTCCGGAACTCACCGTCGCAAACAGCCAGCGGCTTATCGAGGCCGGCGCGCACGCGGTGAAGCTCGAAGGGGGCGCATCGCACGCGGCGCACATCGCCGCACTCGCAGCAGCGGGCATCCCCGTGATGGCGCACATCGGGATGCAGCCGCAGCAGGTGCACGTCGAGGGAGGCTATCGGATCAAGGGTAAGACCGCCGAGCAATCCGCCGCGCTGCTCGCGGATGCGGACGCGGTGGAAAAGGCGGGCGCATTTGGCCTGCTGCTCGAGCTCGTCGTGCCCGCGGTCGCGAAGGAAATCACCGATCGCGCGCGCATCCCGACGATCGGCATCGGCTCGGGCGCGGACTGCGACGGCCAGGTGCTCGTGCTGCACGACGTGATCGGACTGTTCCCGTGGTTCAAGCCGAAGTTCGCCACGCAGCGTGCCGACGTGGCCTCGGAGATCCGCCGCGCCGCGACGGAATTCATCCGCGATGTGAAGGCGCGGATCCATTGAACCGCCGTTCGCAAATCCGCCCGTATTGCCGCGCTTGCCTCACGCGGCCCGCTCTGCGAAACGGTCTGCATGGACCTGACCGCACAACTCCGCTCCTCCATCCGCGACGTTCCCGATTTTCCGAAGCCGGGGATCGTGTTCAAGGACATCACGCCCGTGCTCGCGGACGGCAGGCTTTTTCGCAGCGTCACTGACCGGTTTGCGGAGGAACTGAAGGGGCTCGGCGTCACGAAGATCGTCGGGATTGATGCGCGCGGTTTCATTTTTGCGGGAGCGGTCGCGAGCCAGCTCGGCCTCGGCTTCATCCCGATCCGCAAGAAGGGCAAGCTGCCGTGGACGACGCGCTCGGCGTCCTACCAGCTTGAGTACGGCGAGTCCGTCGTGGAGATCCACGTGGACGCGGTGAAAAAGGGCGAGAAGGTCGCGCTGATTGACGACGTGCTGGCGACCGGAGGCACGGCGGCGGCGGCGATCAAGCTGCTCGAAGAATGCGGTGCCGTGGTCGTGCGTGCGGAATTTCTGATGGAGCTGGGCTTCCTCGCAGGACGCGAAAAGCTGGGCGGGACGCCGGTGGTAAGCCTTGTGATTTACTAGACAGATTATAATTTCTATAATCTGGCACGTCGCTGGCTTTCTCGGAAGGCAGCCATGCGACATCAGCCCAGTCAGTCCAAATCGGAACGCCCCGCGAAGGCGTCCGTCGCCGCTCCAAAGGGAACGAAGCGCGGTGCAGCTCTGGCGAGCGAGGCCTTCCTCGGAGCCCCGTTTCAGGGCGATGGATTCGCGGCAATGCCGTCGGATACCGGGACGGTCTTCACGGCGGTCCTCGCGGTCCTTGCGGCCATCCTCGGCCTCTCGGCATCCATTCTCTACCGGCACATGCACCACCGCCAGGAGGAGCTGCGCCGCCGCGCGGAAGATGCGGAAGCCGAACAGCGCGCGCTGATGATGATCACGGACGAGGCGGTGCTCGTCCTTTCCGGCGATGGAAAAGTGCGCGCCGCAAATCCCGCTGCTGAGGAACTCTTCGGCCGTGAGGCGGATGAATTTCTCGGCAAGGCGCTCACGGAGATCATCGCGCAGCCTCTCGCGCTCGGCGAACTGACCAAGCACGGCCCGGTGAATTTCGAGACAACCGCCAGGCACGGCGAAGCGGAGTGTTCGCAGGTCGAGATGCTCCTCTCGCCCGTGGATCTGAGCAGCGGAAGAGGCTACCTCGCCGTGGTCCACCGCGCCCGCGAGGCGGAGGCCGCGGGGCCGGTGCAGAATTCCGAGCTTCGGAGCGTCGTGGAAAAATTCACGCACGACCTGAACAACCAGCTCACCTCCGTGCTGGGAAATCTCTCGCTCGCACTCATGGCGCGACCCGGCGACCCGGCGACGAACGACCGAGTGCTGAATGCGAAGAAGACCGCAATCCGTGCGCAGGTGCTCAGCGAGCAGTTGCAATCACTCCTCAATCCCCCGGCCGAAGAACAGTCCGCAAAACCCGAACCACACTCCAACAAAGACATGAACTGCACGATCCTTCCCATGCCCGCGAATCCGCCGTCTGCGATGCGGACGCAACCCGCGCCGAGGCCTGCGCGCATCCTGATCCTCGACGACGAGGAGGCCATCTGCATGCTCATCACCAGCGTCCTCGAAGCATCGGGGTACGAGGTGTCTTCCGCGTGCACAGTCGCCGACGCAGTTCACGCCTGCGATGAGGCGCATCATGCAGGCAGCCCGTTTTCACTCGTGATCTGCGACCTCAGCCTGCCCGGCGACACGGACGGCATCGAGGCACTGAAGCAACTGCGCACCATTGATCCAGACATCAAGGCCATCGTCTCCACCGGCTACGACTCCGACCCGGTCATGCGCGACTGCCGCAAGTTCGGATTCTGCGCGGCGATGGCGAAGCCATACGACGTGGGCAAGCTCATGCGAACCGTCAGCAGCGTGCTCGCCAAAGACGCCGCATTGCTCATGACGGCATGAAAATTTTCCTGGGCCCGGAATTCGAGGGCGGGGTTGCTTCGGTGCGGCTGACATTGGGCTGACAGTCGTATCGGGTGCTCCGCCTTCGAATTCCGGTTCCAGGAAACCGGCGAAGGCGTCGGAAAAAAGTGGCACAGGCATCCTGCCTGTGAGGCCGGCGGGCGTCCCGCTCGCCGTGCGCGTCGCAGCGTCAGATTGAGACCTCGGCAAAAATCCAGATCGCCCGGAGCGGGAAAATGTCCGCCTTGGATTTCATGGCTGGCACGGACAATTTTCAGAGCGGGATTCTTTCATCCGCGCCATCCGCGGTTCCTCCCCTCCATCATCCGCGGAATTTCGCAGAGTTCTCGGATTGCCGTCGAGCGTCGGGCGCTTGGATCCTGAAATTGCCGTCAGCGTTTCGCATTGCCGCGCTCGTTTCGCCGTACTAGCGTCCCGCGCATGGTCAAACCCGCACTCGGAAAAGGTCTCAGCGCGCTCATCAATCCGCGCGTCGCGTCGCCCACGCCTCGAGTGGAGGACGGCGAGCGCATTCAGACCGTTCCGATCGATCAGATCATCCCGTCGCCGTGGCAGCCGCGCACGGAATTCCGCGATGAAAATTTACAGGAACTCGCCGAGAGCATCCGCGAAAAGGGAGTCATCCAGCCGCTGATCGTCCGTCGTGCGGGCGAAAACTTCGAACTCGTCGCGGGCGAGCGGCGCTGGCGTGCGGCGCAGCGCGTGGGACTGCAACACGCGCCGGTGATCGTGCGCGAGGCAAGCGACCAGGATGTGCTCGAGCTCGCGCTCATCGAGAATCTTCAGCGCGAGGATCTGAACGCGATCGAAGAAGCGCGCGCATTCCAGCGGCTCGCCGGGGATTTTCGCCTGAAGCAGGAGGACATCGCGAAGAAAGTCGGCAAGAGCCGCGCGGCCGTCGCGAATTCCATGCGCCTGCTCGACCTGCATCCGCAGGTGCAGACGTGGATCGTGCAGCAGCGCCTCTCCGTCGGCCACGCAAAGGTGCTGCTCAGCGCAAAGTCGCACGACGATCAGCTCGCGCTCGCCGAGGAATCGCTCCGGCGCGGCCTCACCGTGCGCGGAGCGGAGCGGCTCGTCGCAGATCACTTTGCGGGAAATGGATCGCGCAAGCCGAAGCGCGGCGCATCGAGCAGCCCGCAGGTCGAGCCTGCGATCGCGCATTTGCAGAACCGGCTGCGGCAGCACCTCGGCACGCAGGTCGCGATGCACCACGGCGAGAAAAAGGGCCGCATCGAAATCGAATACTACGGCAACGACGATCTGCAGCGGCTGCTGAAACTCATCGGCCTCCCTGACGAGGAATAGCAACGTGGCGCATCCGGTGCTCTTTCATTTCATACGCGCCCACGTCGCCGCGTTCGCAGTGATCCTCGCGTGCGCGGGCTGCTCGAAAAGGACCGGCGACTCCAAGGCCGGCTCCGCAGTCGAACTTCCGCCGCGGCTGTGGGAGCAGTTCTCCGGCGAAAATGCGCTGAAGGAGGTGCAGCGGCAGGTGGACATCGGCCCGCGCCCCTCGGGCACCGCAGCGCTCGCGGAAGCGCGCGCGCGCATCACCGCATCGCTCCGGCAGTCGGGATGGGAAGTCGAGGCGCAGGAGTTCGAGCACGCGCCCGTCCCAAAGGAGGGCACGATGAATTTCATCAATCTGATCGCGCGTTTCCCCGCTGACAAATCGCAGCCCGCATCCCGCGACGCACAGACCGTGATCATCGGCTCGCACTACGACACCAAGCGCATGCACAGCGTGCGCTTCGTCGGTGCAAACGACGGCGGCTCCTCGACCGGCGCGCTGCTGGAACTCGCGCGCGTGCTCGCAAAGGCGCCCGCCCTCGCATCGCGCATCGAGCTGGTCTTCTTCGACGGCGAGGAAGCCGTCGTGAATTTCGGCCCGCCGGAGTCCGGGCCCGACGGCCTCGTCGGCAGCCGCCACTACGCGCAGCAGCTCCGCGACAGCGGCCGCGCGAAGCAGTTCAAATTTGCCATCGTGTGGGACATGATCGGCGACGCCGACCTCACCGTCACGCTCCCGCGCGACACCCCGCCCGCGCTCTCAGCCAAGCTCTTCGAGGCAGCGGAAGCTCTCGGCGCCCGCGCCAAGTTCGGCTTCGGAACCGGCGAGATAACGGACGATCATTCGCCGCTGAACCTCCTCGCAAAAATCCCCGCGATGGACGTGATCGATTTCGAGTATCCGCCTTGGCACACCTCCGCCGACACGATGGACAAGCTCAGCGCCGCCAGCCTCGAAACCATCGGCCGCGTCACCCTCTGGATGCTGGCTAAGGATTTCGCAAAATAGCCGGGCGCAAGGAGCGTCCAAAGAGCGCCCATGAATCCGAAGATCAGTCCCTTGTCCTGATCCGTGGTCCTGCGCCGATCCCTCGGCTTTGCACAACTCCCGACCGGCGCTGCGGTCGAGGTCGAGGCGATCTTCGAGATCAAAAAGCCGCCTGCGCGCAACTGTTGAATCTCGCGTAACTGATGAGTGGCCCGGAGGGGCGATTGCCATCGTTCTCAGTGCTCAAAAGCGCATGACACGCCCTCGGAATTTCCGCGGACTCAGTTCCCCGCGAGCGATTCGGCGGAGATGATCTGATTGGTCTGCATGAGGTGGCGGATTTCCGGCGAGGAGAGCGGACGGTCCACGAGGAGCAGTTCATCGAGAGCCATCATCACGCCAGTGCTGCTGCCGGGCTGTCCCCCTAGCCAGAGCGTGCCGGCAAGCGAAGCGGGCATTCCGCCGGGGCCGCGATGTGCGCCGGGTTTCAGCGAAAATGATTCGAGGCGGCCATCCACGTAAAGCTTGGTGTGCTGCTTGTTCGCCTTCTTCGCGGGCGTGCTGAAGATGGCGGCTACGTGATGCCACTTTCCATCGCGCAATGATGTCGTGCCGATGGCCGCGCCCTGCCGCGTCTGCATCCTCAGAGCGCCGAGCACGCCTTCACCCGGCAGGCTGTTCCAGGAAAATTCCGCCCACGACTGCGGCGGATGGTTCAGCGGCAGCGCGAGGAACGGCTGCGCGCCGGAGAGCGTGGGATCCGCGGGCAGGCGCACCCAGGCCGCGATGCTGCGGGTGCCGCGCGCTGCTGCGCCGGAAAGCTTCGTCTGCACGGCGGACTGGCCGCTGAATTTCAGCGCACCGCCAAAGCGTCCCTCCGTCCACTGCGAATCGCCGTGACTATTTTTCCCGAGGTGGATTTTGGAATTTGTCACACCGTTCGACACGGCCGCGGCGATATCCCCTGCCCCTTCGTCGAACGACCAGCGCGTGTAATTCAGCGGATGCGCCATGCGCTCGACGACAATCTTCGCGGTGAAGCGCTGGAATTTCTTGTCGCGATCGCGCACGTCGGAAGCGCCGGTCTTTGCAAAGCGCCGCGCCTGTTTTTCACGCAACACCGAGCGCGGCTGCCCGCTGCTGGCACCGCCCTGGTCCCGGGGTTGCACCTCGACCGCACCCTTCAAAACAAAGACCTCGGCGACTCCGCCCTCCTCGGCGGTCATGCTGAATTCCGTGCCGAGATCCACGACCTCCACGGCGGCATTGACCACACGGAAGCCGACGGCCGACGGCGGCACGTTCGCCCTCAGCGTGCCGCGCTGAAGCTCCGCCTCCCACGCCGAGCGCAGATCGAGAGTCGCGGGACCGGTGAGCGTAATCTGCGCGCCAGAATCGAATGTGATCTCGGCAAATCCCGACTCGAGTTCAAGACGGCGGCCACGCGCGAGATCGTCGCCGGACGCAAGGGCGGCGCCGATCCATTTGCAATCCTTCGAGCCGGAAAGATGCGCGACCGACTCCGGTTGCTCCTCGGCGGTCCCCGGCTGATTCGGCCCGAGAAAAGAGCGCGCAATCCAGATTCCGAACATCACCGCAGCAGCAGCGGCGAGCGGCGCGATCCAGCGCGACCAAGCGGGAAATGCGATCACGCTTTTCGGCTCAGGACGCTCGCTCTGCATCTCGCCAGCGCGCTCGAAGAGGCTCGCGGACATCGCCATCGATCGGACGTAAAACCGGCGCGCCTCCTCCGAAGCCGCCAGCATTTCGCCGAGCCGCGCGCGCTCCGTGTCACTGGCGCGTTCGTCCACGAGCGCGCTGATGAGTTCGTTCAGTTCCACCCGTTCGTTGTCCGTCATTGTGTTCACGCCATTGCCTCCGAGGTCAGTGCGCTCGTCACGCAATCGTGCAAAAGTTTCCGCAGGCGAGTGAGCGCCTTGTATGCGGCGACGAGCGAGCGGCCCGTGCGCTTCGCGGCCTCCTCGACGCCGGACTCGTAACGCGTCATCAGCAGATCGCGGTCGCGCGGACTCAGCTTCTGCATGCAGCGTGCGAGCGCCTCATGCCGCGCGCTCTGCTCGGGAGCGATTTCCGCGGCCGTCGCTGCGAGCGCCTCCAGCACCTTCTCGTCGAAGATGACTTTTGACCGCGCAAATTTCGTCCGCGCCGCGCGCACCTGCCACCACGCGATCTGGCACGCCCACGCCGCAAAATCCGTCCCGATGCGGAAGTCGGAGAACTTCTCACAGATCACGAGGCTCGTCTCCTGCAGGATGTCCTCCGCCGAATGCCGGTCGGGCACCAAGGTGTAGATGTAGGAAAAAATGCGCCGCTGGTGCTGCGTCATCAGCAGCACAAGTTCCTTCGTTCGGTCGGCGGATTGTTCCGGCATTTGGAAAAGTGATCGTCTTTGTCGCGAAGGGAATCGCTCCCTTCACTCACAGAATATCAGCAGCCGGGCGACTTGGGACGGGAAACTTGCGGCGACGGAAAACAGCCGTCCCGGCTGTGAGGGCAGGCGGGCCTCCGGCCTGCCGTGCCAGGAGCGAACAGGCTGGAAACCTGTTTACCATGACAGGCGAGGACGCCTGTCTTCCGGCCTTTCGGGACTTCTTACTCAGCCGCTCAGAGCATCAGCCGCCGGAAAATCTCATCCATCGGCAACTGGAGGCCGACGTAGAAATCCCCGAACTCGGCGAAGCGATGCGTCACTTCATCGAAACGCATCTCGTACACGATGCCCTTGAGGTCCATCGGGTCGTGCGCGAGCAGCGTCACGCCCCACTCCCAATCATCCAGCCCCGTGCAGCCCGTGATGAGCTGGAGGATTTTTCCGGCCCACTTCCGCCCGACGCGCGCGTGGCCGCCCATGAGTTCCTTCCGCTCGGCGTGCGAAAGTGCGTACCAATTCTGGCCGTCGGTTCCGCGGCGCTTGCTCATGGGATAAAAGCACATCGCCTCCCATTGCGGGAGCACGGGGTAGAGCCGGTGCTGGAGATAGTGCTCGATGCGCGTGCGCCATTCGCCGAGCGATTTCTCGTGCTCGGGCGTCCCCGCGGCGATGCCTTTGCCTGTGAGTTCGGCGACGTATTCCTCCTCGGTGGAAGTGTATTCGCTGCGCTCGGTCATCGAGTAAAAGCTGTAGGTCGGCGTGAGCACATCCGGCCCGAGCGAGAGCGTGAGGCGCTTCTCGATGCGGTTCGCATCGTGCAGGTCCGCGCAGAGCAGCATGAAGCCGATGTCGGCCTTCGGGCTGACCATCGAAAATGTGAGCAACTGGCAGCCCGCGGTCCCGCGGATTTCCTCGACGAGATCGCTGAGGTTCGTGCGTGCACGCATGGTTTCCTCCGGCGAGAGCATCGCCCACTGGCCGTGCTCGACCTTGTAGAAAAGATGCAGCACATGCCAGCCTTCGGCGGAGATGAGTTTGGGAGCGGGTTTGTCGGTCATGGTTTTGAAAGTGTGGAGCCTCGGTCAGTATCCGAATGCGGCGCGGCATCACCACTGGAATTTTCCCGCAAAAAATTGCGTTGCCGAACGGAAGGTTCCCGCTAGTTTCGCCGCCCACTTTCCGACCATGGCCGACCAAGCAAACAAGTATCCCGAAAACGTCTCTGGCAAATTCTACGTGGATGACCAGTGCATCGACTGCGACCTGTGCCGCGAGACCGCACCAGCGAATTTCAAGCGCAACGACGACGGCGGCCACAGCTTCCTCTACAAGCAGCCGGAAAATCCCGACGAGGAAAAGCTCTGCAAGGAAGCCATGGAAGGCTGCCCGGTCGAGGCGATCGGCAGCGACGGCGAATAGGCAGAATCCGGAACACCGATTGCGGCACGCGGAAAAGACGTGCGCCATGCACGGTTTGCGTGCTCAGTTCCCGGCATGAATCCGCAACTGCGCTCCAAGGTCATCGCTGACTGGCGCGGAATGCCCGAGCGGCCATTCACGCAGGACACCTCGCGGCCCATCGGCGGCGTGCTGGAGAAAGTCATCGCGCAGCTTGGCCTAGGGAAGCGCGTGCGCGAGGAGGAAATCCTGCGCGCATGGCAGGAAATCGTGGGCGCATTCATCGCGCAGCACTCCTGCCCGCAACGCCTCGTGGAAGGCGTCCTGCACATCCGCGTTCTCCAGCCCTCCATGCTCTACGAACTGGACCGCACCCTGCGCGCCGACATCCTCGCAAAGCTCAAGGCGCGCTTCGGACGCACGGTGCGCGATGTGAAATTCCGTGTGGGGTAATTTTGAAATGCCGCTCCAACCCGACAAAATCCTCATCTCGAAGCTGGAGCTTTCCACGCGCATTGGCGCGACGGAGAAAGAGCGTAGCAAGCCGCAGCGCATGGTTGCATCCATCGTGCTCGAACCGAGCGTTGGCTTCGGCGAATTGCGCGACCGGCTCGCACGGACGGTGGACTACGACGCTGTGGCGCAGGCCGTGAAAGCGCACGCGGCGGACGGCGAACGCACGCTCATCGAGACGCTCGTGGAGGAAATCGCATCGCTGCTGCTCCGCCGTTTCGCGTTGAATGCAGTCGAGGTGGAATTGCGAAAATTTTTCCTGCCGGACGCGGAGTTCACCGGCGTGCGAATCCGCCGCGAACGCTGAGCGCGCTACTCCGCGATGCGCTGCTGGAGCTGCGCGAGCGGCCCCCGGAGATCGGGGAAGCGGTTTCCCTTCACCCATTCGCCGACGGCTGCACGCAGGCCGGCGGTGCGCTCTGGAGGATCGTCCGCGGCGGAGGGCTCGGTGACGAGCGTGTCGCCGACGAAACTGCCGGGGCTCGCAAGGACCGAGAGCAGCTTGTCCTTTTCCGCGACGGTGACATCGGCGCGCGCGAGGTATGCCTCGATGGCCTGCCGCTGCTGCGGCTGCGAGAGGTCGGCCTTGGAAAAATAATCCGCGCGCAGGAACGGACGGTCGGCGAACTCCGCCGGGTGGCCGTTCAGGTAGTTCATCACGTCGAGCGGCGCCATCTCGCTGAGGCGGTCCATCGCGGCGGCAGCGGCGCGCCGGGTCGCCTCGTCTTCGCTCGTCGCCATCGCCGCGAGATCGGCGGCGAAGGTCGCGTCGCGCGTGAAGACGATCACGTCGAACGCCTCAAGAAATCCCGCGCCCGGCTGCTGACGCCACGGCTGGTAGGCAAACATCTCGCGCATTTTCTCCGCGAGAAATGCACGTTCCCCCGGCGCGGCCCACGCGACGTTGCGCAGGGCGATTGCCCACTCGTCGGCGGAGGTCTTGCGCGTGAGCAGCGCGCGGGAAAATGCGAGCGCATCCTCGCTGCCCGCGTCGCGCGCGATGCGACCGAGCAGGTCGAGCAGCATCACGCGGAAGGTCGGCGCAGCGGCGAGTCCCCCGCCCTTTTGGATCGCGAAGCCCTCGCCTGTGCGCGCGTCGCGCCCGGTCGCCAGAAACGAGAGGATCGCGGCCATCGCCTCGTGCGGATCGGCGGCGAGGAGCATCCTGCGCATCGCGGCGAGGTCGCCGGGCTGGAGGCTGCCATCGCGCAGGCGGTCGAAGATTTGCGAGAGCAGATTGGCAGGCGAAAGTGCGCGGCTCTCCGCAAGATTTTGAGAACCGGCAATGTCGCGGGCGGCGGGCGGCCGCTGCGGCTTGCCTGGGGAAGCGCGCGGCTGGCTGAAGCGCTTGCCGAGAAAATATCCCGCGACGATGAGCAGCGCGAGGAGCGCGAGGAATCTGAGAACGCGGGAAGTTTGCATGGGTCAGTTCAGATGCCGGCGTGCGACGCGCCGCTGCATACTTTCCCGATCAGTAGCGCAGGTACGTCGCGACGAATGCCGCGCCTGCCGCATCGAGCGCGCGGATGCCCGCCGCTGGCGGCGTGGCCGAGCCGGCGACGATGATTCCCACGATGCGAAAATCATCCTGCGCCACTTCGGCGAGGATCGGCCCGCCGCTCATGCCGCCCTCGAATGTGAGCGACGTGCTCTCCATGAACGCGCCGAGCACCGGAAAAAATCCCGCCGCCGATCGGACGGACAGCAGATCATTCCCGCTGTGAAACTCCGCGCCGTAGCCGAGGCACAGCACGGGATTCCAGGCGGTGAGCAGGCGCGGGTCCGCACGCCAGCCGGCGAACGCTCCCGCGGCAGGCGCGACATTGAACCTCAGCCCGCCAAGGTCGCTGGCAAAGGAGCGCACCGAATCCTGCCCGTAGCGCGCGGCGGCGGTCCGGTAGCTGCCGAAGACGAAGAGGCGGTTTGCAAATGTGCGCGACGCGATGTCCGCACCGCTGCGTGCGCGATTGAAACGCACATCGGTGCTCCAGCCGTTCACCGGATCCCAGACGTTGTGCGCGGCGGTCAGCACGCTTTTCCCGTACACGACCGAACCGCTGCCCTGGTAGTATGACTGGCCGCTGCGGAAGATGAGCTGCCCGACCATGGAGAATGGCGACTTTTTCGGCTGCTCCGCGGTGACGGGCGCTGGATTCGCGACGGTCTGTGCGAGCGCGGAATCCGTCGTGCAAAACCACGCGAGGACTGCGCTGACGATCAGGGTGGGATTTTTCATGGGTCGCCGAATGCCGCGGAGGTTAGTCCCGATTCTTGAATTGTAAAACAGGCACTTCGTGGCGAAACGGTCACACATCCATGCGCCCTGAAAAACAAAACCGCATCCCCATGAATCCGCAGCAGCAAGGCCTCGCCGGGCTCGGACAAGCTCTGTCCGGCCTCGATCTCGGTCCGCTGCCGCCTGCTCCGGCGACGCCGTCCGCACCGGCGCGGCCCGCCGCCGAAACTGCGAAGCCGAAGAATCTTGGCCGGGTCGTGCTCCGCCGCGAGACGGCACATCGCGGCGGCAGGACCGTGATCGTGATCCACGATTTCCCGACGTCGCTCACGAAGCCCGCGATGGAAGATCTGGCGCGCGACCTGCGCCACGCGATCGGCACGGGCGGCACGGTTCGCGAACGGACGATCGAGATGCAAGGCGACCAGCCGGGAAAGATCCGCGCCTTTCTCGAAAAGGCCGGCTTTCAAGTCGCCGGGTTGGCGTAGGCGAAAAAGCCGCGCCGTCTCCGGCACGTCGCCTGCTTTCAAAGCAGTTGCCCGGTTGCCGTTACGCACGGCGGCGGGCATCCCATGTCAAAAGCTTCCCAAAAGATCACCGAATTTCCCGGCATGGCGGATCTCCCCGATCCCGTCGCCGCCCTTCCCGCGGATTTCCTTTCGCAGGGACGTGATCCGACGCGGGAGATCGGGAATCTCATCGAGACGCTTCAGACCACGGCGCGTGATGCGCGCCGACGCCAGAGGCAGGCCGAGGAGGAGTGCGAGCAGTTGCGCAGCCAGATGCTCGACTTGGAGGATAGGATCGAATCAAGCCCCAAAGACAACGGGCAGATGAAGTCACTCATCCGCGAGCGCGACATGCTGGTCGAGCAACAGGCGCAATACAGCCCGGCCATTTCCGATCTGAAGCAGCGCCTCAAGCGTGCCGAATCCGAAGTCCGCGAGGCGAACGACGAACGCGACGCTGCGGTGCGCGAAAAGAAGAACCTGAACCGGCAGATCGAGGACTCCGAAAAGCAGCGCGCAGAGGCATTCCGCCAGCGGGAATCGGCAAACCGGCAGCGCGATCTGCTCAAGGGCGAGCGGGACGAGGCGCTGGAAAAGGCCGCGCTGCACAGGAAAAATTTCACCGACGCGCAGAAGGCGCTCGCCGAGACGCGGCAGGAGCTCGCAGCCGCGAGGAAAAAGGGCGGCAGCGAACTTGGCACCCAGCTCGACTCGCTCAGGCAGGCGCGCGACGGCATGTCCGCGCAGGTCACAGAGCTCAAGCAGCGGGTGAGCGACCTCGAGGATGAAAATGCGGAGGCAGGCTACGCACGCGAAGCCGCGGAAAGGCTCGCACAGGAATGCCAAGCCCAGCTCGCCGACATCAAGGGCGTGCTCGAAGCCACCGCCTCCGGCACCGATGCACAGCGCGTCGAACAGCTCGAAGGCGCTATCATCGAACTTCAAAGCCAGCTCGCCGCCGCGCAGGAGGCGGGCAAGACCACTTCAGAAGACGAGGCGAATCTCTCCGCCGAACTGGCCAGCATCCGGATCGCGACGGACGCTGCCGTGCTGGAGGGCGCCGGACATGCGGCGCTCATCGGCGAAGCGAATGCCTCCCTCGCCGCGGCTCAGGCGCAAATCGAATTCCTCTCCCGCGAGCGCGACGCGCTCAGGGAGGAGATTGCGCAGCGGAAGGCCGAATTCGAAGCGCAGCTCAACGAGCAGGCCGCAGAGGTCGAGCGTTTCGCGATGGCCATCCACCAGAGCGAAAACACGGCGGCCCAGCGCGGCAGGCCGGAGGCGCTCTTTGAAGAGCGCCGGCTCGGGATGATTGACCTAAACGCGAAGCTCGAGAACGCGCAGCGGGAAATCCGCGAACTCAGCGCAAAGCTTGCCGAAGCCCGCCTCCTGGCCAAGCGCACCAAGCGTCCGGCGTCGCCCGCTGTTGCGCGCAGCCCGGATGCCCACGACGCGCCCGAGGAGGCGCTCGCCGCATTGTGCCGCAGCCACCAGATGTTCACCGCCGATCACCAGCAGCCCGGCGTGCTCTCCGAGATGGAATCGCACACGCGCACGGTCCTGGATCACGCGGCGAAAAACGGCCGCGCCATCCTGCAGCACGCCTGCACGGTTCTCGCAAACCTGATCGGCGACCTCATGGAGATCCCCGATGCGATTGGCCAGCACATGGTGCGCACGCTGGACCAGGGCATCGAGTTCATCGCGCTCCTTCTTTCCGATCCGGAAATCGAAAAGCGCATCCGGCTGGACGACGTCTGCGTTTACATCGTGGACGACGATCCGGACAGTTGCGCCACCGCGATGGACGCGCTCGGGCTCGTCGGCATCCGCGCCGAGCAGTCGCGCAATTCCGGCAACGCCATCGTCGAACTTTCCTCGATGCAATGCGACCTCATCCTCCTCGACGTTCACCTGCCGGAACTCGACGGTTTCGAGCTCGCCGAGCAAATCCGCGCGATGGAACAGCACAGCGGGACGCCGATCTTTTTCGTCACCGGAGACGGCTCACTCGATACCCGCACGAAGTCCACGATGCACACCGCCAGCGATTTCATCCGCAAGCCATACAGCATCCAGGAACTCGCGCTGAAGTCGCTGCGCACCGTCGTCACCGGGCAGCTCCGCAAGCGCGGGTAGCTCGGAGCTTGCCACACTGCCCCCCGGCGGGTGCATTGTCCGGGATGAAGAAAATGGACATCGTCCGCAGGCTCGCGGATCCCGGCGTCATCGCCATCCTGCGCACCGAAAGTGCGGACAGATTGCCCGATGCGATCCACGCGCTCGTCGCCGGCGGCATCCACGCCATCGAGGTCACGATGACCACGCCCGGCGCGCTCAAAGTGATCCGCGAAGCGCGTGCTGCGCTCGGCGACAAGATCGTGATGGGCGTCGGCAGCGTGCTCGATTCCGAGACCGCGCGGCAGGCGATGCTCGAGGGCGCGCAATTTGTCGTCACGCCCGTCGTGCGGCCAGGCGTGATCGAAATTTGCAACCGCTACGGAATCCCGATCGCGTGTGGCGCGACGACGCCCACCGAGGCATTCACCGCGCATGAACTCGGCTCCGACTTCGTGAAAATCTTCCCCGCCGAGAATCTCGGCCCCGCTTACATCCGCTCGATCCTCGCACCGCTGCCCATGCTCCAACTCATCCCAACCGGCGGCGTCACGCCGCAAAATATGCCCGACTATTTCAAGGCCGGAGCCGCCGCCATCGGCGCAGGCTCCACGCTGCTCACGAAGGAAATCTTCGCATCCGCAGACTGGGGCGCGCTGAGTGCGCGCGCCACGGAATTTGTCGCCGCAGCACGAAAGGCCCGCGCGTAAATGAGACCCAATTTGAAACCAAAATCCCGCAATCTCCAAGGCAAGCTGCTCTTCAACATCCGTGGAGGCGCGCGCCTCATCGCAGCGGACGACCGCCTCATCGCGTGGATCGCTGACGGCATGACGGGCACCGCTCTGCATGGCGACACCGTCGAAGCCACGCCGTCGCAAGGCGAACAGGCGCGCATCACGCGAGTCATCGAGCGCGCGCACGAGACAATCATCGGCCTTTTTCAAAAGCAGCACGGCCAGGCCATCGTCATCCCGGACGACCCGCGGAACCCGCACGTCTTCCTCGTGCGCAGCGGCGGCAAGCCGCTTTCCCGCCCGCCGCGCGTCGGCGACAAAGTCGTGCTCCACCTCGACCCGTGGAACGACCCAGGCGAACTCCCAACGGGCCGCCTCACCGAACTGCTCGGCGCGGCCGGCGCACCCGGAGTGGACATGCTCTCCGTCATCCGAGGCCACGACTTGCCCGCGGAATTTCCCGAAGCCTGCGAGCGCGAAGCCGCTGCGGTGCCCGACGATATTTCTGACGACATCATCGCGAAACGCGAGGACTGCCGCGGACAGTTCGTCCTCACGATCGATCCCGACGACGCGAAGGATCACGACGACGCCGTCTCCGTCGAGCGCACCGCGCACGGCTGGCAGCTCACCGTCCACATCGCCGACGTCGCGCACTACGTCCGCCCCGGCAGCGCGCTCGACAAGGAGGCCCGCCGCCGCGCGAACTCCACCTACCTCGTGGACCGCTGCATCCCCATGCTCCCCTTCCGCCTCAGCGCCGATCTCTGCTCGCTGCGCGCCGGCATCCCGCGGCTCGCGCACTCCGTGTTCTTCGACATCACGGCGCAGGGAAAAATCACGAAGGTGCGTTTTGCGAAGACCGTCATCCAGGTCCACGCGCGCCTCACGTATAAGCAGGCCATGGCGATGATTAAGGGCGAGCACGTCGCCGGCTTCTCCCCGGATGTCCCGAAGGCCGTGCAGGCCTCCTGGCAGCTCGCGTCAGTCGTGCGGAAGCTCCGTTTCGCCGCAGGCTCGCTCGAATTGGATTTTCCCGAGATCAAAATCTGGCTCGACGCCGAGGGCCGCGCCGACCGCATGGAGCGCATGGTCAACGACGAATCGCACCAGCTCGTCGAGGAATTCATGCTGCTCGCCAATGAAGCCGTCGCGAAGGAAACGCAGCGCCGCAACGTCCCGTGCATCTACCGCATTCACGAAAAGCCCGACCCGGACCGGCTCAATGAATTCCGCAAAAATGCCGCCACCGCCGGACTGAAGCTCGGCGACATGACGCAGCGCAAGGAAGTCATGCGAATGCTCACCGCCATCCGCGGAAGGCCCGACGAATTTCGGCTGAAGATTGATTTTCTCAAGAGCCTGCGCCGCGCCGCATACAGCCCCGACCCACTCGGCCACTACGGCCTGCACAAGGCGAACTACCTCCACTTCACCAGCCCCATCCGCCGCTACGCCGACCTCGTCGCGCACCGCGTCCTCGCCGGCGAGCGCGGCACAAACCGCAAGGAACTCACGGAACTCTCCAAGCACATTTCCGACACCGAGCGCACCTCCGCGCAGGCCGAGCAGGAGAGCCGCCTCGTGAAGAAGATCGAATTCTTCCAGCGCCAACTCGACTCGCAGAAGCCGCAGACCTTCCGCGCGATCGTCTCCGACACCCGCATCCACGGTCTCACCGTCGAGCTGCCCGATGCCGACACCACCGGCCTCATCGCCGCCGAGTCGCTGCCAAACGGCCCCTACACCTACGACCGCACACGCTCGGAATTCGTGAACCGCCGCACCAAACGCACCTTCAAGATCGGCGACGAAGTGAAAGTGATCGTCTGCCGCGTGGACGCCGCGCGCCGGATGATTGACTTCGCGCCCGTCTAGGCGATGCGCCTCCACATCCTCGCCATCGGCAAGCCGCGCCTCGCATTTGCGAAGGCCGGCGTCGCCGAATACCTCGCGCGCTTCCCCGCGAAGAACGGCATCGAGCTCGAATCCCTCCGCGCCTCCACGCGCGACGAGGAAAGCAAAGCCCTGCTCGCCCGCAGCGAAGGAATGCTACGCGTCGTCCTCGACGAACACGGCAAGCAAGTCACCTCCCGCGAACTCGCCCGCAAGCTTTCCGACTGGGAACTCCACCGCACAAAATCCGTCGCCTTCCTCATCGGCGGAGCCGACGGCCACAGCGACGAACTCCGCCGCACCGCCGACTGGTGCTGGTCGCTGAGTCCCCTCACCCTCCAGCACGAACTCGCCCTCGTCGTCCTCCTCGAACAGCTCTACCGCGCCCGCTGCATCAACGCCGGCACGCCCTACCACCGGGACTGACTGCAACCCGCGCAAAGTAGTCCCACGCTTCAGCGTGCCGCGATGGACAACGGCAGCTTGTGGGGGAATCGAAATCGGCGCGCACGTCCTGCTTCGCCCGCACCCGCTGGTTCGCACGGTCCTGTACGCTGTAGCGTGGGACTACGTTGCCCGCCACTCCGCCAGCGTCGCCCGCACCTTCGCGGCGGACGGGTGCGCGATGGCCTCGTAAATCTCCAGCGCCGCCGCCGCGCGGGCGATGGCCTCGGGGCGGTTCCCCAGCGAGGCGTGCGTGCGGGCGGAATTCCACAGGTCGCTGCCTTCCCCGGGCTTGTAGCCGATCTCGCGGTCAATGAGCAGCGCCTGCTGGCAATACCCGATAGCCTGACGTGCGTCACCCAAGTCGGCGTGGGCGTTGCCGACGTTGCCCAGCGCGTTGCCTTCCCCGCGCCGTTCGCCAATCTCGCGGCGAATGGCAAGGTCCTGCTCGTGATACCCGATGGCGGTGCGCGCATCGCCCAAGTCGCCGTGGGCGTTGCCGAGGTTGCCCAGTGCGTTGCCTTCGCCACGCTCCGCGCTCGGGCTCGGGGAGCCGGGCTTCGCTCAGGCGCAGGGTCTCGGAGATGGTGACTTCGCCCGCGTCGGCGGCGTCGGCATCGAGATGGGCGAGGCGGCTGCTGCCGAGGAGTTTCAC
>BJFP01000011.1 GCA_014189875.1 Verrucomicrobiota bacterium
AACAGAAAGCCGGGAAGCAGGAGTTCGTCCCGCTTCCCGGCTGAGATTTTCTGCGGATGCAGCGATGCTTACTTCGCCTTGCCCGTGAAGCCCGCGTCTTGCAGCGCGGCCATCACTTCCTTCGGGCTGAAGTCGCCCTTGACCTCGAACGACGTCACCTTCTTCGTGGCGGTGTCGCTGGTCACGCCCTTCACTTTTCCGAGCGCCTTCTTCGCAGCGTTCGCGCACTTGTCGCAGCAGAGATGCACGTCGCCCACGGTCATCGTGGAGACCTTGCCATCCTTCGCCCCGCTCACGTCCTTCAGCGTCACGTCCGAGCTGTCGCTCTTGCCGTAGTAGCCGCCCGCGACAAGCGCATCCACGCCGGCCTGCACGGCGGCCTTGTCTGCACCGGTGATGGTGACGGTGCCGCCGTCCTTGTCCACGGTCGCAGTCGCGCCTTTCGCCTTGGCGACGGCCTTCTCGGCGCCGACGACGCAGCTCTTGCAGCAAAGATGGACGCCGGAAATTTTCACGGTGGTTTCGGCGCTGGCGAATGCGGCGAGCGCGCCGGTGGCGATGAGTGCGAGGATGGAAGTCTTCATGGTATTTGGTGTCGTTGTTTGGAGTTTTGAAAGGGGGACGGTTTGTCCCTCGAAGACAACCTGCGCGGAGCACAATGCTTTGATGCCTTCCCCATCGCGCCATCCGCGGGACGGGATTGCCGCGGCTAAGAAAACATCGCGCGGCGCGATGGACATCACGACACCCGCCGCCCCCGGCAGCAGCGCGACTTCCCCGACACACCATGCTCTCCTTCCACGACACCATCCGCACCGGCACACAGATGCGGCGCCGCGAATTTCTCCGCGTCGGCGGACTCGGGCTCGGAGGACTTTCGCTCACCGATCTTTTCGCCGCACGCGCCGCCGCGAAATCCGCGAAGCTACCCGTCACAGACAAGTCGGTGATCTTCCTCTTCATGCACGGCGGGCCGTCACAGTTCGAGACGTTCGATCCGAAAATGGACGCGCCCGACAGCACGCGCAGCGCGACGGGCGAGGTGAAAACCACGATTCCCAGCATCACCTTCGGCTCCACATTTCCAAAGCTCGCGAAGCTCGCGCACAAGTTCAGCATTGTGCGCTCATTCGTGCCGGGCGACGCGAATCACGACATCAAGTCCATCGTCGGCAAAGCCACGCTCGGCGCAAACATGGGCTCGCTCTACTCGCGCATCGCCGGCCCGCTGCGGGCGGAGACCACGATGCCCACGAACGTCGTGCTCTTCCCGCGCGCCGTGAGCGCGGATGCGGGGCCGGCCATTTCGCAATTCGGGAACTTCACCTCGTCTGGCGATCTCGGCGCGGGGTACGCGCCATTCGTGCCCGGCGCAGGCGGCGGGATGCAGGACGACATGACCCTTCACCTCCCGCAGCAGCGCGTGAACGACCGCCGCGGACTCCTCGCCTCGCTCGACGACTGGCGCAGGCGCGTGGACACCGCAAACGTGATGGAAGGCTACAGCGCGATCCAGCAGCAGGCTTTCGATACCCTCTTCGGCGGCGTCTCCGGCGCATTCGATCTCTCGCACGAGGATGCAAAACTCATCGCACGCTACGACACAGCACCGCTCGTCCCGCCGGATCGCATCAGCAAAAAATGGAACAACCACCGGCACTACGCCGACCACGGCGCGACGCTCGGCAAGCTCCTGCTCATGGCGCGCCGCCTCTGCGAACGTGGCGCGGGCTTCGTCACGCTCACCACGAGCTTCGTGTGGGACATGCACGCGGACAGCAACAACGCCACGCTCACCGAAGGCATGGGCTACGTCGGCGCGCCATTCGACCACGCGGTCTCCACATTCATCGAGGACGTCGAGTCGCGCGGGCTGAGTGAAAAAATACTCCTCGTGTGCTGCGGCGAGATGGGCCGCACGCCGACGATCAACAAAAAGGGCGGACGCGATCACTGGGGCGGCCTCGGCCCGCTCATGCTCTACGGCGGCGGATTGAAAATGGGCCGCGTCATCGGCCAATCCTCGCTCAACGGCGGCGAACCCGCATCCGACCCCGTGACGATCCCGAACCTCATGGCCACCATCATGCACACGCTCCTCGACACCGGCGCAGTGCGCCTCATGGACGGCCTGCCGAAAAATCTCGTGGACGCCGTGACCGGCGGACAGCCGATCCGGGGGCTGATCTGATCCGGACCGCAACCGCACCTTTCATCGGGAAGCTGCCGCTGCCTCATCGCACCATCCTTCCGCGGGATCGCACACCTCGCCGACATTGGCCATCCGCACGCCGGAGCGTCCGCACCACAGCCGGGGAAAAGCAAAACGCGCGAGGGCTTTCGCACCTCGCGCGTTTGTGAAAGGAATCGTTCCGGCTCGAAAACCGGCTGGTTCCGCTTTGGATGAGACTACTTGATCTCGACCTTCGCGCCTGCCGCTTCGAGCTTCTTCTTGATCTCTTCGGCTTCGGCCTTGGTCGCGCCTTCCTTGACGGTCTTCGGAGCGCCTTCGACGAGGGCCTTGGCTTCGGCGAGGCCGAGACCGGGGACCGCAGCGCGGACTTCCTTGATGACGTTGATCTTGTTCGCGCCGGCTTCCTTGAGGACGACGTCGAACGCGGTCTTCTCTTCGGCGGGTGCTGCAGCGGCTCCACCGCCACCTGCGGCGGGTGCTGCGGCGGCCACTGGGGCCGCGGCGCTCACGCCCCACTTGGTTTCGAGCTGCTTCACGAGATCAGCGACTTCGAGGACGGTGAGTCCGCTGAGCTGATCGACGATGGTGTTGATGTCTGCCATGATGTGTCTGTTTTTCTTGCGGTGTCGTCGCCACCCGAGGCTTCGGATGAATTAAGACCGGCTGCCACCAGTCCGACGAGGAACCATGTTTGGTTTGTTTTTCCCTCGTGGACGGACGCCTTGCGGCAGCCCGTCCGTCTCCCGCCGGATATGGCAGCGGTGGGAAAAAGGGCGCGCAATGTGATGGTGGTGGCCCGGATTGGCAAGCGGGAGTTTTAGGAAAAACGAGCGTCCTGTGAGGCCAAACCATTCGCGACACGCCCGCGATTCAGCGCAGCGAATTGAATACCTCGACGCGCTGCCGTGGCGTCCAGAGGACTCGGATGTCAGAAAAGCGGTCGAATACTTCGACAGCCGCACTGTGGTTTGTGTCATCGGTGATCTTGTGGGCAATCCACCACGACGTGTCCGCATACGCGGTCATTCTTTCAGTGTGCGCAGGAAGGCGGCCCCGTCGAACTTGCCCTTGCCCCCGCCGACGGCGCGCGCCTCGGCGAGTTCACGGGTCATGCGCGGGCGTGCTTTCCCAGCGGCCCTGCCGCTCGGTTTGTGAGCGGCGGCTTTCATGCTGCAAAGAATATTGCGCGCGCAAGTGATGGATCAAGGTGAGCGGTGGACTTCGCTCCCACATTCCCGCTCACGCAGCCACGCAAAGATGACGGGCGTGACGACGAGGATGTGGAGCAGGCTGCTCAGCATTCCGCCGATGACGGGGGCGGCCAGCGGCTTCATCACTTCCGCGCCGGTGCGCGTGCTCCACATGATCGGCAGGAGGCTGGCGACGATCGTCGCCACGGTCATCACCTTCGGGCGCAGGCGCAGGCGCGCGCCTTCCTTGATGGCGACGATGAGATCGGTGCGCGTGAACGCAGCGCCGAGGGCCTTGCGCTTTTGCTCCAGCGACTCTTCGAGATACACGACCATGACCACGCCGGTCTGGATCGCGGTGCCGAAGAGCGCGATGTAGCCGACAGCGACTGCGGCGCTGAGATTATAGCCGAGCGCGTATTGCAAAAACACGCCGCCGGTGAGCGCGAAGGGCACGGCGAGGATGACGTGCGCGGCTTCCTTCACGCTGCCATAGACGATGTAGAGCAGCAGGAAAATCACGACGAGCACGCAGGGAACGACGAGCCACATGGTGTCAATGAGCCGGAGCTGGTTTTCGTATTCGCCGGCAAACTCAAACTTCACACCGGGCGGGCGCGGGATGGCTTCGACGCGGGCCTTCACTTCCTTCACGAAGCCCGCGAGGTCGCGGCCCTGCACGTTGGCCTGCACGTAACTTTTCAGGCGGCCGTTTTCTGACTGGATTTCGTTTGGCCCGCTCGTGCGGCGAATGGTGGCGACCTGCGCGAGCGGGATGCTTTTTCCCGCGGGCGTGCTGATGAGCAGCGAGCCGAGGCGTTCGATGTCGTCGCGCTCCTCGCGGGCGAGACGGACCTGAATCGGCACGCGCACGCGGCCCTCGATAGTCGTGGCGACCTTGCGTCCGCCGAGCCCGGCCTCGATTGTGGCGAAAAGCTGCTCGGCGCGGAGGCCGAAGCGTCCGGCGGCTTCGCGATCAATTTCGATTTCGAGATACGGCTTGCCCTGCACGCGCAGCGGCGAGACGCCGGCCGCGCCGGGGACTTCGCGGATGGCGCGCTCGACCTCGAACGTGATGCGCTGGAGCGTGTCGAGATTGTCGCCGAGAATTTTCACACCGAGCTGCGCGCGGATGCCGGTCGCGAGCATGAGGCGGCGGTTTTCGATGGGCTGCAAAAATGCGCCGGGTACGTAGCCGGGCACCTGCGCGAGTTTCTCGGTGAGCTCGGTCTGCAGCTTTTGAAGCGTCATGCCTTTGCGCCACTGGTCCTGCGGCTTCAGCATGATGGTCGTCTCGACCATCTCGACCGGCGCGGGATCGGTGGCGGTGTCGGCGCGGCCCAATTTTCCTCCGACGCTGAGAACCTCGGGCGTGCTGGCGATCACGCGATCCTGCCACGCGAGCACGCGCTTCACCTCGGTGAGGCTCGTGGTCGGAATGAACACAGGCATGAAGAGCAGGCTTCCTTCATTGAGCGGCGGCATGAATTCGCCACCGATGCCGGCGAACGCATTCTGCACGCGCGGAAATGCGTCGAGCTTCGCGAGCACCGCGCGCGGCAGGCCGACTGCGAGCGCGAGCGCGGAGACGAGCAGCAGCGCGGCGAGGGCGAGGACGGTCTTGCGGCGGCGCAGCGCCCAGTCGAGGACGGGATCATAAATGCGGAGCAGCGCACGCATCACCCAGTTGTCAGCGCCCAGTCGAGGACGGGATCATAAATGCGGAGCAGCGCACGCATCACCCAGTTGTCCTCCTCGCGATGGAAAGGCCCGCGCACGAGCAGCGCGCAGAGCACGGGCACGATGGTCACCGCGAGGATCGTGGAGCCGATCATCGCGAAGGTCTTTGTGAATGCGAGCGGGTGGAAAAGTTTCCCTTCCTGCCCGGAGAGCGCGAACACCGGGACAAACGCGAGGATGATGATCGCCATCGCGAAGAAGATCGGGCGGCCGACTTGTTGCGCGGCCTTGAGCGTCACCTGCCAGGTCTCGGCAGCGGTGAGGCGATAGTGCTCAGTGCTCAGTGCGTCAGTGCTCAGTTTTTTCCCATCAGCACCACTTGCTCCGTCTGAGCACTGGGCACTGAGCACTGAGCACTTCTTCTCCTCCTCCGCCTTCTCACAATGCCGGATCACATTCTCCGTGATCACGATCGCCGCGTCCACGAGCACGCCGATGGCGATGGCGATGCCGGCGAGCGACATGATGTTTGACGTGATGCCGAAGTGCCGCATGAGCACGAACGAGATCAGGATCGAGACCGGCAGCGGGAACGTGACGATGAGCACGCTGCGGAAATGAAACAGAAAGATGATGTGCGCGAGCGTGACCAGGATGACCTCCTCGATGAGCGCGTGCTTCAGCGTGCCGATGGTGCGGTCGATTAGTTCGCTGCGATCGTAAAACGGTTTGATCGTCACGCCCGCCGGGAGGCTCGGGGCGATGCGCGCGATCTCTTCCTTCACGGCCTTGATCACGGCGTGCGCGTTTTCGCCCGTGCGCATGACGACCACGCCCCCGACGACTTCATGGCCGTTCACATCGAGCGCGCCGCGGCGGAAGTCGCCGCCGACCTCGATGCGCGCGACATCACGCAGGAAGATCGGCGTTCCCTCGCGTTCGCGCAGGACGACGTGTTCGAGATCCGCCGCGCTCTTCACGAGGCCGAGCCCCCGGACAACGAACTCCATTCCGTTTTCCTCGATGACCCTGCCGCCGACATTCAGGCTGCTCTGCCCCACGGCCGTCATCACCTCGTCGAGCGACACACCTGCGGCCTTCATTTTGAACGACGACACTTCGATCTGCCACTGCCGCACGAAGCCGCCGACGCTCGCGACCTCGGCGACGCCGGGCACGCTTTGCAGCGCGTAGCGGATGAAATAATCCTGCTCCGCGCGCAGCCGACCGAGATCGTAGCTGCCCTTCGAGGGATCCACGTCGAGGTAATACTGGTACACCCAGCCGAGGCCGCTCGCGTCGGGGCCGAGCTTTGGCGAGACGCCGACAGGGAGGCTGTCGCCGATGGAATTCAACCGCTCGAGCACGCGCGAACGCGCGAAGTAGTTGTCCACGTCGTCGCGGAAAATCACCGTGAGCAGCGAGAAGCCGAACATGCTCTGCGCGCGCACGGCCTTCACGCCCGCGAGCCCCTGGAGCTGCGTCGAGAGCGGATACGTCACTTGGTCTTCGACCTCGCGTGGCGCGCGGCCTTCCCAATCCGCGAAGACGATGACCTGGTTTTCGCTGAGGTCGGGGATTGCATCCACGGGCGCGCGACGCACCTCGAAGATGCCGAGCGCGATGAGCAGCAGCGTGCCGCACGCGACGAGGAAGCGGTTTCGCAATGACCATTCGATGAGTCTGGGAATCATGGGAGGAAGGAAGAAACGCCCAATGCCCAACGCCCAACGCCCAACGCCCAATGTCGGAGATGTGACTTGTGCGACTTAGCAGTGATACGAAGGCGGTCAGAAAACTGAACGTCCAGTGTGCAGTCCTTCCTTGAACGTTGGACGTTGGACGTTGGGCGTTGGCTCTGTTCATGGCCGCACCTCCGCTCCGCACCCCAGCATCTCCGCGCCCCACCACGGGTTCTTGAGCTTGCTGCCAATTTGGATCCAGCGTCCACGTTCCTTCGGCGCGCTGGGCACGTTGGCTTTCGCCATGTCGCACGCGAAGATTTTCACGGTGTCGAGGCCGTCATCCTCGCGGCGCAGGTCGAGTGCGAAATCGGCGGCGGCTTCGCTGAGCGGATAAAATGCGGCGCGCTGTGCCTTGATGTCGGCGGCGTCGGGGAGCTTCGCGAGCGGCGCAAGCTTTGCGGCGCGTGCGCCAAACTGCGTCGCGAGGGCAGCGGCTGGAGTTGCGAGCGTTTTCGCGATGGCGCGGAACTCGGCGGGCTTGTCGGCGGCGAGCGCTTCGCCCAGCGAGGACACGGTCGCAAAAAAGTCGAGAGCGGCCTTTTTCTGCGGCTCGGCGAGCGTGAGCCTCGGCGTGCTCGGCGGATCCGGCGGACGGTTGATCTGCGACTGGCCGTCGAGGAGCAGATTACCGGCGGTCACGACGCGATCATTCTCGCTCAAGCCGCCGGCGATTTCCCACAACTCGTCGCCAGCGACGCCGACTTGCACTTCGCGCGGCTCGTACACGCCCGCGCCTTTTTCAACATAGACGAGTGGCCTGCCCGCAGGCCACAGCACGGCGTTGCGCGGCACGGTGAGCGTGGGCGCGGTCTCGGCGGTGATGCGGCCCTCCGCGTAAAGCTTGTGCAGCAGCTCGTGGCGGTGCTTGCCGGGTTCGTTTGTGAGCGGATTGTCGAGCACCACGCGCACCTTTGCGCTGCGGGTCGCGGGTGTGAGGTTTGGATCGATGAATGTGATCGGCGCGCGCATGACGCGGCCCGGCAGCGCTGGCGTGGAGATTTCCACCTCTGCACCCATCCGCACCCAGGGCAGGTCGCGCTCGTACACGTCGAAGACGAACCACATCTTCGAGAAATCGCCGACCTCGAAGAGCATGTCGCCCTCCTTCACATACTGACCCTCATAGACATTGCGCGCGACGACAGTGCCGGTGATGGGCGTGAGGATTTTCAGCTCCGACGGCACCTGGCCGCGCGCGGTTGCGGCGTCGAGTTCCGGGCCGGACATGCCGTAGCGCAGGAGCCGCTCGCGGATGCCGGCCATGAGCTGATCGCGATCGCGCGACGCGGGCTGCGTGGCGAATGACTGGTACTCGGCGAGCTTCGTGCGCAGCACGGGACTGTAGAGCGAGGCGAGCGGCTGGCCGGCCTCCACTTCCGCGCCGACGAAATTCACGAAGAGCTTCTCGATGCGCCCCTCCGCTGTGGCGCTGATGCGGCGGTGCGTGCTGTCGTCATCGTCCACCATTCCCGCGACGCGGATCGTGCGGCGGATGATTTTTTTCACCACGGGCACCGTCTCGATGCCGGTGACGGTCACCCCCTGTTTGCCGAGCGAGACGAGCTTTGTGTCGGCATCGTAGCCGCTCTCGCCTTCGTAAACGGGCGACAGCTCCATGCCGCAGATCGTGCAGCGGCCGGGCTTGTCGGACTTCACCCACGGGTGCATGGCGCTCTGGTAAAAGAGCACCCTGCGCGTGGAGGCCGCGTGCTCATGCGACTGGTCGCGCCGACCGAACCACCAGCCGGAAAATGCGGCGGCAGCGATGAGAATGAGGATGAGAAATTTTTTCATGAGTCTGAGAGCTTGCGTTGACGTTCACCGGGCCCGCGCGCGTGTTGCTTCGCGACAAAAAGTCGCGCCCGCGCATGGGCACACCTCTGGCGTCAAGGCCCCCTCAGACCGTCCTCATGCAGCGCACCGACTGAAAAGTGTGCCCTGCGAGACCCGCGCATCGCGCATTTTTTCCAGCGGGAAAAATAACGATCATCGCGGGCGGCACCATCACCGCCGCGGGGCGGGCGTGCAGATCCATCGGCTGCATCCCGAGCGAATCGCGCGACGCAGGCTCCGCGGGCTGCTGCACGGGCGGCTCATTTTCCGGGGCACGGCAGCACGGGGGCGCGCCCACATTTTTACAGCATCCGCACACGGTGCCCGCAGTGCCCGCACCGCAATCGCCGCCACGCATCGAAGCCACGGAGCCGAGGCTCAGCGCGATGGCGACAAATACGCGGACAAGATTGGCAATGGCGGACTGCATCTCTCACCTTAGTCAACCCGGCGGGCGGAATGTTCAAAGCAATCATGCACCCGCCGCTGCCCGCGCGATGCTTGCCGTCCGCCTCCGCATGTTGAACTATCCCGCCCATGCGGACTGGCCCCCCGCGCCTTACGCCCCTGATGAATCCAGAACCCACGCGACCCTCCACACACATCGCGGCTCCGCACCCGCCCACGGAATCGCTCGTGGATTTGCTCGAGGAGGCGATCATCGTGGCGGGCAGGGATGGCACCATCATCGAGTGGAACAATGGCGCTACGCGCGTCTTCGGCTGGACGCCGGACGAGGTACAGGGGATGTCCATCCAATCGCTCCAGTCCGCCGAAGCGGCGCGGGGCCTGGCCTCGGCGGTGCAGCAGGTCTTCGCGAGCAACACGCAATGGCACGGGGAGACGGCCTTCCTGCGCAAGGGCGGCGAGTCAGGATCGTGCGAAGTCGTCGCGCTGCCGCTCGGCGAGGAGCGTGCGCTGCTGAGCATGCGCGACGTCACCGCGCGCCGGAAAAAATTCGAGCAGGTCTCCGAGGAACGGCACCTCCTGCGGTCACTGATGGACGGCATCCCGGACATCATCATCCTCAAGGACTCGGATGGCCGCTACGTGATGATCAACCACGCGCACCGGAAACTCACCGGCCGCCCGGACGACGAAGTCATCGGCCGCCGCGTGACGGATCTCGGTCTTCCCGAGGATCTCGGGCGCCTCTATCTCGATGACGACATGAAGGTCCTGCGCACTGGCGAGGCGATGGTGAACCGCGAGGAGCCATTCAGCTTTCCTGACGGGAAGAGCGGGTGGTTCCTCACGAGCAAATATCCGCTCCGCGACACCGCCGGGCGCATCCTCGGGCTGATCGTGATCGCGCGCGACATCACCGAGATGAAGCGCGCCGCGGACGAGCTGACCGAGACGCGCCTGCGGCTCTCCCAGCACCTCGATAATTCATTGCTCCTCGTGGCGGAACTCGATCCCGACCTCCGCATCACCCGCTGGGCGGGACGCGCCGAAAAGATGTTCGGATGGACATCCGCCGAGGTCATCGGCCGGACGATGGAAGAGCTGAACATGAACCATCCCGACGAAGCCGGGCGGATCGCCGGGATGCTCCAGAACCTGACGAGCGGCGCGCAGGAACACAGCACGCTGCGGTGCCGCAACGTCACCAAGGACGGACGCGTGATCCACTGCCTGTGGTGGAATTCCGTGCTGCGCAATCCCGGCGGCTCCGTCCGATCCTGCCTCACGCTCGCGGAGGAGATCACCTACACGGTCGAGACGTTGGAAAAATTGCAGGCCTCCGACCGGCTGCTGAACACGCTCATCCAGGCGACTGGCATCGGCTACGTGCAGCTCGACTCCGCGGGCCGCATCCTCGCGGCAAACGACCGGTATCTCGCATTCTTCGGTGCAGACGACGAGACCGCGCTGATCGGGCGCTCCTATCTGGATCCCGTCGCACCGCACCATCGCACGTTGGCCACGCAGCATCTCACAAATCTCCTCGCGGAGGGCCGCCTCCAGAACGCCGAGATCGATCTGCTCGATGCGCACGGCCAGGCCACGGCGTTCGAGTTTAATGCGAATGTCGAGAACACCGGCGACGAGGTGCGCATCCATGTCTTCTGCCGCGACATCAGCGAGCGGAAGCGCGCGATCGAGGAACGCCGCGCGATGGAATCGAAGCTGCAGGAGACGCAGAAGCTCGAAAGCCTCGGCGTGCTCGCGGGCGGCATCGCACATGATTTTAACAACCTGCTCACCGGCGTGCTCGGGAACGTGAGTCTCGCTGCCTCGGAGATCCCGGAGCATTCCGCCGCGCACGGCTTCCTCGCGCAAATCGAGAAGGCCGCATCGCGCGCCGCCGACCTGTGCAGGCAGATGCTCGCCTATTCGGGCAAAGGGCGCTTCGACGTGAAGCCGCTCGATCTGAATGCGCTCATCCGCGAGACGACGAGCCTCCTCGGCATCTCGATCAGCAAGCGCACGCACCTCGACTTCCAGCCCGCGCCCTCGCTGCCCGCGGTGCTCGCGGACGCGACACAGCTCCGCCAGATCGTGATGAACCTCGTCATCAACGCCAGCGAATCCCTCGGCGAATGCGACGGCACCGTCCGCATCACCACCTACACCGCGCAGCTCGACGCAGCGCACCTCGCCGCCGCAAACGCCGCGCCGGACGCGAAGGCAGGCAGCTACGTTTGCCTCGATGTGAGCGACACCGGCAGCGGCATGGATCCCGACGTCCTCAAGCGCGTCTTCGATCCGTTTTTCACCACAAAATTCACCGGCCGCGGACTCGGACTCGCGGCAGTCCTCGGCATCGTCCGCGGGCATCAGGGCGTGCTCACCGTCACGAGCAAACCCGGCCAAGGATCATGCTTCCGCGTCATGCTCCCGGCCAGCGACCTCGTCGCCGAGACGGAAGGCGACGCCGGCGAACCGACCGAGCAGTGGCGCGGCTCCGGCGCCGTCCTCGTCGTGGATGACGAGGACACCGTCCGCACCGTCGCCATGCGGCTGCTCGCCTACCTCGGATTCGAGCCGGTCGCCGCCGTGGATGGCTTCGAGGCGGTGAATCTCCTCCCCACGCTCGGCGACCTGCGCTTCGTCTTCCTCGACCTCACGATGCCGCACATGGACGGCCAGCAGACGCTGCGCGAATTGCGCAAGGCCCGGCCCGAATTGCGCGCCCTGATCATGAGCGGCTTTTCCGAACAGGACATCTCCCACCGTTTCCAGGACGGCCACTTCATTGACTTCATCCAGAAGCCCTTCAACCTCACGCAGGCGCGCGAAAAAATCCGCCGACTCCTCGCTTGAACACCGCGCGGCAATCGCGTGACCTTCCCATTTCCCATGAACAAACACCTCGCGCTCTTCGCACTCCCCCTCCTCCTCGTGACCACCACCGCCTCCGCCGCCACCCTTGAATTTTACATCGGCGCCTACACGAAGCCCGGCGGCAACCGCGGCATCGAACGCGGCTCGCTCGACACGACGACCGGCGAACTCAAGCTCCTCGGCCTCGCAGTCGAGGCGAAAAACCCGAGCTTCCTCGCCGTGCATCCCAGCGGGAAATTTCTCTACGCCGCAATCGAGGAAGCTGGCGGTGCGGTCGGCGCATTTGCGGTGCAAAAGGACGGCACGCTGAAGCACCTGAATAACGAGTCCTCAAAAGGCTCCGGCAATTGCCACGTCTTCGTCGAGCCGGGCGGCAAGGCCGTCCTCGCGGCAAACTACAACAGCGGCAGCATCGCCGCGCTCCCCATCCGCGACGACGGCTCCGTCGCACCCGCATCGTCCTCCGTGCAGCACGTCGGCTCTGGCCCGAACGCGGGGCGCCAGAAAGGCCCGCACGCACACTCGATCTACGTAAACGGCGGCTTCGCGTACGCATGCGACCTCGGCACGGACGACGTCTTCATTTACCGATTCGACGCCGCGAAGGGCACGCTCACGCCGAACGATCCGCCGAGCGGGAAAGTGCCGCCCGGCAGCGGCCCGCGGCACCTCGCCTTTCACCCGAAAGGCGGCTTCGCCTACGTGTGCGACGAGATGCCCAGCAACATCACCGCCCTAGCGCACGACGCCGCGAAAGGCACGCTCACCGCCATCCAGACGATCAGCACCCTGCCGCCCGACGCCGCGAACGCGAACAAGAACAGCACCGCGGAAATCTTCTGCCACCCGAACGGAAAATTCGTGTACGTCTCGAACCGCGGCCACGACAGCATCGCCGTCTTCGCCATCGCCACGGATGGAAAAGTGACGCTCGTCGAGAATGCACCCGCCGGCGTGAAAACCCCGCGCGGCTTCGCCATCTCGCCCGACGGCGGCTGGCTCGTCGCCGCCGGCCAGGACAGTAACAGCCTCGCATCGCACAAAATCGATCCCACCACCGGCAAGCTCACACCCGCCGGAAAAGCGGACGGCGTCGGCGCACCCGCCTGCGTCGTTTTTGCAGCAGGAAAGTAGGCGGGGTTCGCAATGCAGAGCCGACAATCCTGTCGGCTGGCAGGACGGCGCGAAGTGGGATAGCCGTCCCGGCTGTCGGAGTCGGACAGCCCGTCCCGGCTATCCCACCACGACAGGCGAGAGACGCCCGTCCCACATCTCCCCATCGCGCTGGCACGGCGTCTGCCTCTCTGCCGGTGATGCGATTTCTTCCCGCCCTCCTTTTCCTTGCCTGCGCCACGCTGGCCGAAGACGCGCAAACCAGCACGCTCGTCACGGAAATCCCCTTCGAGCGGCTCTCCGATCGCGCGCTCACTGCGCTCGGACAGAAGGCGCTGAAAGTCCGCGCGGGCGAATGGAAACACGCCGAGAGCGAGCATTTCATCTACCATTTCTTCGATCGCCCGATGGCCTCGGTCGTCTCGATCGAGGCGGAATTTTCCTACCGCGTCATCGCCACGGAACTCGGCAAGGACACGAGCGCGTGGGAGCGGAAATGCCACCTGTTCCTGTTCGACGACGCGGAGGACTGGAAGGCGTTCCAGCAGTTCGGCGGGCTCGATCCGTGGACGGGCGGCATCCACTCCGAAGGCGCGCTCTTCGTCCGCCGCAACCCTGGATGGAAATCCGAAAACGGCGCGCTGCCGCACGAGATCACGCACCTCGTCATCTACCGGTTCTTCGGCCCCGGCATCCCGCTGTGGCTGAACGAGGGCTTCGCCGAATACGCCGCCGCGCGGTGTCGCGCGGCATTTTTCCGAGCACGCGGATACAACGCGAAGCCGCGTGCAAATACGGTGAAGGACGAGCACTACGTCCCGCTCGCGGACCTCACCGGCGCGATGAGCTACCCCGTGGAAAAGGATCGCGTCGTGGCGTTCTACGAGGAGTCGCAGAAGCTCGTGCGCTTCCTCTGCGCCGCGGACCGTGGAGGATTCCTCACCTTCCTCGACGCGATGGGCAAGGGCGCGCGCTTCGAGACGGCCGCGCGAAATCATTTCGGAAACCGCTTTCTGAACTTGGAGGCCGTCGAGCGCGAGTTTAAGAACTACGCCACATCGCCGCTCATTCCCACGACGCCCTGATACCTCGAAGCCTTGAAAAAAAACGCCGCCCCCATCCACGCAATCCTCGGGACGGACGATTTCGAGGTGAAACGCGTGGCGCGAGAACTCGCGGCGCAGCTCACACCGCCGGGCGACTTCGGGCAGGAGATCATCAGCGGCCAGGCGGGCAACGCGGACGATGCCGCGCAGCGCATCTACCAGACGATCGAGGCGCTGAACACGTTCGGCTTTTTCGGCGGCGAGAAGCTCGTGTGGCTGAAGGATGTTAATTTTTTTGCAGACGACCGCACCGGCGGCGCGCAGACAACGCTCGATGCGATCGGAAAGTTCACCGACCTCCTCCAGCGCGGGCTGCCGGAGGGCACGCGCCTGATCATCAGCGGCGGCGCGATTGACAAGCGGCGCACCTTTTTCAAGACGCTCGGCAAGGTCGCCGAAGTGCAGATGCACGACCGGCTCGACTCGACGAAAGCCGGATGGGAACAGGCCGCGATGCGCCTCTGCTCGGACATCGCGGACGCAAAAGGCCTCGGCTTCGACGAAGACGCGCTGGAACTTTTCACGCTCTACACCGGCGGCGACCGCTACGCGATCACGGGCGAACTCGAAAAGTTGGACCTCTACCTCGGCAAGGAAACGCGCCGCGTGACGCAGGACGACGTGCGAATGCTCACGCCGATGTCGCGAGCGGGCGTCATCTTTGAACTCGGCAACGCCATCTCCGCGCGCCAGCTCCCGCGCGCGCAGGAGCTTCTCGCGCAGCTCATGTTCAATGGTGAAAAGGCCGTCGGGCTCCTGCTCGCGACGATCATCCCGACCGTGCGAAATCTGCTCCTCGCGAAGGATCTCCTCGCGCGGCACAAGCTCTCCGCGCCGGCGAATGCGTTCCAATTCGGCGGCACGCTCGACCGCCTCCCCGCCGCGGCCACCGCGCATCTCCCGCGCTCGAAGGAAGGCAAGCTGAACGCGTTCGCGCTCGGCTTCGCCGCAGCGGGCGCGCGCAATTTTTCACTCCCGGAATTGCAGGCCGGCCTGAAGGCGTGCCTCGATGCAAACGTCGCGCTCGTCTCCTCGCCGACGGAAACCGAAGTCGTCCTCGGCCAGCTCCTCGTGCGGCTCATCGGCGGGAAAAAGAGCGCCGCCGCAGCGCGCTAATCTCATCGTCTCCTGTGCTGCCGGATTCGCCGGCTCACATCCCGCTCCGCCTCACCGACCAGATCGCGCAGCGCATCCACCGAAATCGCGAGCCCTCCGAAAGTGATCACCGTCTGCCGCACGAGGTTGTCGTTTGTCGCCACGGTGATTTCCTGCTCTCCCCCGTACTTCGCCGCGAGCCGCTCGATGATGCAGTCCGCCGTCTTCCCGCCGCCCGAATAAAACACCTGGATGCCGCCCGGCACCGACTCCGAATTTGCGCGCGCCCCCTTGCCATCGAACACCACTACGACGCGCACACCCGACGCGTCCTGGTAAGCCGTGAGCCTGCGCGTCAGCTCCTCACGCGCAGCGAGCGCATTCCGTGCGTGGAGATCGTGCAGATCCGGCCACGAGAAAATCGCGCTGTGCGCATCCACGAGGAGATAGCGCATTTCTTTTCCTCAATCGCACGACTGTGGAAATCCTGCCGTGGCCGATGCCACTGCCGCGGGAAAAACTTAGGCGGCTGCCGGAGCGGCCTTCTTCTTCGCGGGCTTCTTCGCGCGCGCCTTGACGCCCTTGCCAGCAGCGAGGGCCTTCGCCTTGCGGCGGATGAGATAGTTCGAGCGACGGCGCTTCTTTTCGACTTTGTTGTATTGCTTGCCCATGTTCGTGAAAGGTTTGGTTGGAAAAGTGAGGGCGTGTAGTTACGGGGCGCGTGCGGTGTGGTCAACGGAAAGTTGAGGTTTGAAAGTTGAGAGTTGAGAGTATGCCGCGCCGCGCGCAAGTTTCGCACGCCTGCCTCATTTCAATTCTCAACACTCAACTCTCAACTCATGATCAAAGGCCAGCGCGTGGTATGCGTGGACGATCGCTTTCCAAAGTGGGTCGTCGAATTCTTCAACCAGCTCCCCATCAAAGGTGCCACCTACACGATCCGCGAGGTGTGCCTGCGCCGCGAGACCCTGCGCGGCTCGGACTCCGCGACCATCGCGCTGCTGCTCGAGGAGCTGCGGAATCCTCCGGATCCCTCGCACAAGGGCGGCGAGGAACTCGCGTTCAAGTCCGAGCGTTTCGCACCGCTGGAGGAAATCGAGACGGAGACGGAGGCCGAGGCCGAACTCGAACTCAGCACTTTCCACTGAGCGCGCCCCGCATTTGTCGAAGACGCAGCCGCACGGCACGGTGGCGACATCGGTAGCCGGGGCTTTCCAGCCCCGGCTCTCACAAAACCGGGCATGGCCGCAAAACATGGGAGCGCAGACGGCGCGGGAGTTTTTCAGTGGTGAGCTGATTTGACGTCTGGAGTTTGGCGTTTGGAGTTGAGCGTTTGGCGTTTGGCGTTTGGCCCCGCGCAGCGGCGTTGCGGAGTCTGACCAGTCTCACCGAACTGCGAAGCGCCTGCGGCGGGCCAAACTCCAAACGCTCAACTCCAAACGCCAAACGCCAAACGCCAACACAGCCTTTTTCACCGTGAAGTGAAGTGCGGGGGCTGGATCGCCGGGGCTGGAAAGTCCCGGCTACCGATCTGCTACACCGTCCGCACCTTCGGCGGCGCTACGGGCACCGGGCGGGCGGGCTGCAGGTTGATCGTGCGCTCCCGCTGCGGCGGCAAGATTTCCGCTTCGGACATCTCGACGAGGTTGTGCGGCTTCGCAGGTGCCGGGAGCACGGAGCGTGGCGCTGACTCGGACGGCCCGGAGGTGGCGAGATCGTCGAGGAGCCGCTTGTGCTCGTCCGTCACGCGCGTCATACGGTGCGCGATCTCGTCGCGATGGCGCGCGGTCGTCTCGTGCGCGGTCCTGCCCTCCGCATTCTCGCGTTCGAGCACTGCGATGATTGCGCGGGCAGACTCAAGTTCGTCGGACTTTTTCCGGATCGCATCGGCCAGCTCGCGCGCCTGCCGTGTGCGCCCGGCCTCCGCATTCGCGAGCGCCTCGTCGTGCGCATGCGCCGCCTTCTTCGCGTCCTCCACAGCGTCGGCAAATGCCTTTGCGAGCGAATCGCGCTCCGTCTCCGCACGCTGCCTCTCGGCGGCCACGGCGGCGGCGTGATCCTCCAGCGTGCGCAGACGCTTTCCGAAATCCTCCGCGGCGGCACTTTCCTTCGCCTGCAATTGCGCCGTCTCGCGGCGCGCGGCTTCCAGCGCCTCGCGCATCCCGGTGAGTTCCGCGTTCCGCAGTTCGGCATCCTGCTCGTTCTCGCGGAGGACGGAGCCGAGCTTCTGCTCAAGAAATTTCACAGTGTCCTCGTTTTCCGTGAGCTGCTTGCGGAGCTGCCGGAGGGCATCGTCCAGCTCCGTGAGCTGGCGATCGAGTTCGGCGCGCTCGGCATCGCGGCGCGCGTTCTCGGCGGACGCGTCGTGAAGCTTGCGTTCCGTCTCGGCGAGCGCGGACTGCGCCCGGTCGCGTTCGGCGCGCACCTCTGCGGCGAGCGACTCGTGCCCTGCGGCGGCCTGGAGGCGCGCGTGCAAGTCCGCATGCAAATCCCTCGCCTGCACGAGCTGCGATTCGATCTGCGCGCGCTCGCCTGCGAGCACCGCATGGCCGGAATCCGCCGCGGCGACACGACGCTGGAGTTCATCGCGCTCCGCGATGAGCGCGGCGCGTTCGGCGGCTGCCGAAGCGCGAAGTTCATCGAGCGCCCGGCCCGCCGCGGCGATCCGCTGTTCGAGCGCGGATTTTTCAGCGGAAAATCCCGACTGCAGTTCCGCTGCCGCGCGCTCGGATTCGTCGAGCCGCTGCCGGACCGCCGCGAGTTTTTCCGCAGCCGCGGCGATCTCGCTGCCGAGCCCGTGTTGCGCGGCCGCCAGCTCCGCGGAGCGGCCTTCCACCGAGGCCCGCTCGGCTGCGAGCGCGTCCTGCATCTCGGCGAGGTGACGCTGCAAGGATTCCTTTTCCGCGGCGAGCGCAGAACGCTCATGTTCGGCGGAAATGCGCACGCTCTCGGCGGTATTGCTCGCCTCGATGAGGCGCGTTTCCAGCTCGGTCCTCGAAGCGGTGAGCGCGGAAATTTCGCCGCGGAGCGACTCGTTCAGCGCAGAGAGCGTCTTCTCCGACTCATCCAGCTTGCGCTGCAATGCGTCCTTCGCCACCGCGAGCCCGGCGTGTTCTACGCCGAACTGTCGCTGCGCATCCGCGAGTTCGCCGTGCACCGCGTCGAATTTCTGACGCGCCTCCGCAAGCGCGCGCTCCGTCTCGGCGAGCGTGCGACGCAGCGCGTCCCTCTCGGCGGCGAGCGCCCCGTGGTCCGCCGTCGCGCCTCCGCCGCCGTGTGCGACCGCGCCCGCGCGCGCCATCTCGTTCAACTCGCGCAGCGATTCCTCCTGGTCGGCGAGGCGGCGCTGCAACCCGGCCTTCAGTCCCTCGAAGCCCTTCCGCTCCTCCGCGGCCTTGCGCTCCGCTACGGCGAGCTTCTGGAGCAGCTCGTCGCGCTGCGCCGCCAGCGGCGCGTACTCCGCGACGGTGTCCGTCTGCCGCCCGGTGAAATTTTTCTCCGCATCCGCAAGCTGCGCGTGCAGTGCCTCGATCTCCGCGGACAGCGCGGCGTGTTTTTCCTCCGCCGCGTGCCGTGCAGCGGCCAGCGCGCTTACGGCCTCGCCGAGTTTGCGCTGCAATTCGTCGCGCTCCGCAACGACCGCGGCGTCCTGCACCGGAGCGCCCCGGTGCTCCGCCGCAGTGCGCTGCACGTCGGCGAGGCTGGCTTCTGCCGCGGAAAGGCGGCGGCGCAACGCATCCGCGGAAGCCGCGAACTGCGCACAATCTTCGCCCGCCTGCCGCCGCGACAACTCAAGAGCGCGCTCGGAATCCGCAAGCCTGCGCTGAAATCCATCGCGTGCCGCAGCGATCGCTGCGTCCCCGTCGTGGGAGGACTTGCGCGCTTCCGCCAGCATCCGCTCCGTGTCGGCGAGCCGCGCTTCCACTTCCGATTTCGCTGCTTCGAGCGTGGCGTTGCCCTGCTCCGCAGTCTGACGTGTGTCCGCGAGCGCCTTCTCGGCGGTCGCGAGGCAGCGTTCGAGATCCGACTTTTCCACGGTGAGCAGCGAGCACCGCGACTCCAGCGAATGCGCCGTCTGCGCCATTTCCTCGCGCGTGCCGGCGAGTCGTCTTTCCAGATCCGCATGCGTCGAACGCAGCGAAGCGAGGTCCGTGGAAAGTTCCGCCTTCTCCGCCGTCAGCCCGGAAATCTGCGCGCCGAGCGAATGCTTCGCCGCCGCGAGTTCCTGCCGCGCGGCTTCGAGCTGCGCCTCGAGTTCCCCCGCCCTGCTCTCGATCAGAGCCCGGTGCTCGCCCGCGGCGCGGTGCGTGTCGGCGAGCGTGCTTTCGAGATTGCCCGCCTTGCGGTGCAGTTCGTCGCGGTGCGCGGAAAGTGCGGCGTGCTCCTCGGTCGCGAGCCGGCGGGCCTCGATGAGACTCGCCTCCATCGCGCTCAGCCGGTGCTGGAGATCGTCCTTCACCGCCGTGAGCGCCGCGTGCCTCTCGTCGGCGAGCCGCTGCGCTTCTGCGTCCGCGTGCTCCGTCTCCACGAGCTTCTGCTGGAGCGCATCGCGCGCCGCGGTGAGCGCGGCGTGCTCCTCGGCGGAAGTCCTGCGCACCTCCGCGAGCGTCCGCTCGGTGTCGCCGAGCCGCGTCTCCAGTTCGCCCTTCGCCGTCGCGAGCGCCGAGTGCTCCTTGTCCGTCGTGAGCCGCGTGTCGGCGAGCGTGTGCTCCGTCGTCGCGAGGCGGCGTTCGAGGTCGGCCTTTTCCTCCGAGAGCCGGTCGCTCTCCGTGCGCGCGGACGCGTTCAATTCCTGCAACGACTCCTCGTGCTCGACGAGCCGCCGCTGGAGGCCGGCCTTCAGCCCCTCGAAATGCCTGTGATCCTCCGCAGCCTTGCGCTGTGCCTCCGCAAGCGCCGCGGCCAGTGCGGACTTTTCGGATTCGAGGACGGCCTGCGTCTGCCCGGACTCGGCCTGCAGCTCCGCGTGCGCCTGCTCCGACTGCCGCAGCCTCTCTTCGAGCGCCGCCTTTTCCGCGGAGAGCGCCGAGTGCCTGTCCGACGCGGCGATCTGAAATTCCGTCATCGCCTTCTCGCTTTCCGCGATCCGCTGCTCAAGCGCGTGCTTCGCGGCGTTCAGCGACGTGACCTCCTCGGTCGCTGCGCGGCGCGTCTCCAGCAGATCCTGGACAGTGGCCGAATGCCGCTCCTGCAGCTCGTCGTGCTTCGCGGAAAGTGCCGCATGCTCCTGCGCCGAATGCCGCTGCGTCTCCGCGAGCGACTGCTCCGTCTCCACGAGACGCCGCCCGATGTCCGCCTTCTCCGCCGACAACGCAGTGTGGGTTTCCTCAGCCGTGCGCTTCGTTTCTTCGAGCGTCTTCGTCACCACCTGCAAATTCGCGTGCAGCTCGGCGTGCTTTGCCGAGAGCGCCGTGTGATCCTCGACCGACTGCCGCCTCGTCTCCACGAGCGACAGCTCCGTTTCCGCAAGCCGCCGCCCGAGCTCCGCCTTCTCCGCAGACACGACACTGTGCGCGTCCGCCGCCGCGAGGCGCGTCTCCTCCAGCGTTTGCGTGACCGCGTGCAAGTTCGTGTGAAGCTCGTCGTGCTTCGCGGAAAGCGCCGCATGTTCCCCGGCGGCGACACGCTTCGACTCGTCGAGGAAACGCTCCGTCTCCGCGAGACGCCGCTCAAGATCCGCCTTCTCGGCGGACACCGCGGCGTGCGCCTCTGCAGCCGTGCGGCGAGTCTCATCGAGCGTCCGGTTCGCCTCGTTCATATCGCCATGCAACGCCTCGTGCTTCGCGGAAAGCGCCGCGTGTTCGCCTGCCGCGGCACGCTGCGCCACGGCAGAGGCATCGGCGAGTTCCGTCAGCCGGCGTTCGAGTTCCGTCTTGGTCGCTCCCGCGGCGCGGCGTTCCTCATCGAGCGCGAGATTCGTCTCCGAGAGGCGCGTCTCCAGCTCTTCCTTCGCGTCGCGGAACCGCACGCGCTCCTCATCCGCAAGCCGCATGACTTCGGCGCGCTCCGACTCCGCGACGGCCAGCCTGTGCCCGATCTCGTCGCGCATCTGCGTGAGCTGGAAACTTTCCTGATCCGCGGCCCGCTTCGTCTCCTCCAGCGTGCCAAGCGTCGCCGCGAGACGTCCGTGGATTTCATCGCGCTCGGCGGTCAGCGCCACCTGCTGCGCGTGCCCGTCGTCGCGCGCCTGCTCCAGCGCGGCCAGCACCTCGGCGAGCTGGCGATCGAGTTCCGTGCGCGCCTTCGTGTGCGCGATGTTTTCTGCCTCCGCCGTCTTGCGCGTCTCCGCAAGCGTGCGGTCCGTCGCGGCGAGGCGCTGCTGCGTCTCCTCCGCCATCGCGCGCAATGTCCGCTCCTGCTCCCCTGCGCGCCGCGCCGCATCGGCCATCGCCTTGTGGAGATCCGCGACACGGCGTTCGATCTCCGCACGCTCGCGCAAGAGCGACGCGCGCTCCTGGTTCGCCGAGCGCGTGGCCTCGGAAAGCGTCTGCTCGCTCGATGCGATCTTCGCGTACGTGGACGCGATCTCCTTGCGCACCTTCTCAAGTTCCATGGTGATCGCGCTCTTCGATTCCTCGTGCTTCGCCTGAAGATCCGACAGCTTCGCTGAATGCGCCGCGCGTTCCTCGGAGAGCTGCGATTCGAGCTGCTGGCGGAGATTCTCGGCCTGCGAAAACTTCCCCTTCGCCTGCGAGACCTCGACGACGAGCGACTCGCGGGTGCTGTCCAGCGAACACGCGAGCTTCTCGTGGTGCGAACGCTCGGCGGCGAGCTGCGCGGCAATGTCATCCCTCTCGCGTCGCACGGCGTCGCGATCGGCGGCAAGCGCCTCGGTCTCCGTGTGCGCCGCCGCCTCGAGTTCGGAAAGTGCGGCGGCCATGCGCTGAAGCTCGGCAACCGCCGTCCCGTGCTCGTGCGCCGCGCCGTCGAGCCGTTCGTGGAGCATCGCGGACTCGCCCCGCAGCCGGTCAATCTCATGAGCGAGCTGATCGGATTCCGCACGCTGCTCCGCAACCCTTGCGAGCGCGGACTCGCGTTCGGCCTGCACGCGTGCCAGCGCGGATTCCGAGTCCTGGAGCGCGATCGCCGCAGCCTTTTCCGCATCCTGCGCCATCGCAAGCTGCCCGCGGAGCTGATCCACTTCCGACTGGAGAACAGGGTCGGCCAGCAGGCCCTGCGCACCCTGCGCGAGGCGCGCGTTCTGTTTCTTCAGCGAATTGCACGCGCGCTCGGTCGCGGCGAGCTGCCGGGCGAGATCGTCCCGGGCGAGGATCGCCGCGGCGTGCTCGGCCTGGATTCTTGCGACGGTCTCCTCGCGCGATGCGAAGTCGCCCGTGAGCCGCGCATTCGCGGAATCCATCTCTGCGCGCAGCCGGTCGCGCTCGGCGACCAGCGCGCCGATCTGCGCCTCCAGCGACGCGCCCTGCTCGCGCAGCTTGCCTGAAAATTCCCTCCGCTCGGCGAGGATCGCCTCGCGCTCACGGTGCAATTCCGCCTGCTCCTCCGCGTGCTTCGCCTGGATCTCCACGATCTGCCGGCGCAGCGCGGAAACATCGGATCCCGTGTCAGCCCGGTTCTCCATCGCCGACTGAAGTTCGCGGATCTCCGCATCCTTCGCCTGCGCGAGCTGCTCGAGTGACGCGATGCGCGCCGCGGATTCCGCGATTTGCTTCCCGGCCTCGGTGATCGCCTTTGCTCCCGCGCCCGATTTCTTGCGGCCTTCCGGTGCGCCCTTCTCCAGTTCCGCACGCGCGGCGTCGCGCTCCTGCATGATCACTTTCAGCCGGTCGCGATACCCGGAGATCTCCGTCTCCATCCGCTCCATCGTCTGCGTGAAAAATGCCGCCGCCGCCTCCTTCGAATCCACGCCTCCGCCGAGCAGCGCCTCGAGGTCCGCCGAGTGGCGCCGCGCGCCCTCCAGCTCGGCAGTCACGATGCGGTTGTGGGCCTGGAGCGCGTCCACCTCCTCCTGCAAATCTTTGAGCGCCTTCCGCACGTCGCCCTCACGGTGCTTCAAGCTCGCTTCGATCTCCTTCCGCATCTCGATCTTTGCGGACTCCATGTGGTTCGCCGTGTCCTCCTGCCTCTTGTCCGTGATCGCGAGATATTTCTCCGCCTTCAACCGCGCTTCCTTCTCGCGCGCGAGTTCGAGCGCCGCCTCCTTCTGGGCCTGCTCGAGTGCCTTGATGCGCCGGTTCAGCTCATCGACCAGACGGTCGGCTCCCTTGCGCGGCCCGGCTGCGTGCGCAGCGCCGGGCTTTCCTCCATTTTCAAAAGACGCAATCTCCGCCTTCAGCCGATCGATCTCCTGCTGCTTGGCCTCGAGATCCTTGTTCGCGCGGCTCGCGAGATCGGACCGGATGGAGACAGCCGTGCTGCCCTCCGCGATCCGGTTCATCGCGTCCTCGAGATCCCGGCGCAGCTTCTCACCCTCCGCGAGCGCTTGCTCGTGCGCAGCGGTGAGCGACTGGCGCTGACGCTCGAGATCCACGATCTGCCGCTCGTAGTCGCCCTGGAGCATCGCGACCCGGCGCTGCATGTCCGCGGGCAGTTCGCTGAGCCGCAGATCGATCTTCGGCGCGACGGGCTTCGGGGGCGCTGCCGACGCGGGTTCGGGCGAAGCTGTGTCCCTCGCGAGCCGAAGCGAGGCAGAAGCACCGGGGCCGCCATCCGGCGCAGGAAGCGGAGGCGCGGAGGCGCCCGCCCCGGCCGGCTTCGCGGGCGCGACGGGTTCCGGCTTGTCCGTGCCGGTCTTCGTGAACCACGATCCCTGCTGTCCTCCGCCGCCGCGCCCTGGCAGCACGCGGCCCGTCTGGGCGGGCGGCGGTGTGCCGGCGCCGTGCTTTGCGGGCTTCTTCGCACGCAGCTTTTCGGCGAGCGCCGACGGCGTCCCCCCGTTGTCCCCGATCCCGGCTGCACCTTTCGCGCTCGTCACCAGCTTCGCAATTTTCTGCCACGGGAAACGGATCTCGACCCCGTCCGCCTCGAGCACCTCGGAGCGGAAAATCTGCGGGACCCGGCGGTAGATCTCCGCGAGGTTCACCATCGTGATGCCCTGCGCGATCCGCGCCGAGAGCGCAGAAATCTCAAACCGCAGTTCGGCCTTCAGATCGTGCGGCCCGGGCAGCAGCAGTTGCGCCGGGATGCGGTGCAGGAAATCGCCGAGTTCGAGCCGGATTCCATCCGCTGGCGGAGCCTCCTTCGCCGCGATCACCTCGCCGATCACGGGCATCTTCGCAGGCCCCTTCGCCGGCGCTCCGGCAGCCGTCGTCAGCCCCGGCACGGGATCGGGCGGAGGTTCCTGTTTTTGTTTGCGCTTGAAACGGTCGAGAAAACTCATGCGTGAAAATGGGCGTTACGCATCACTTGGATGGGATGTTTTCCATAGCTGCTTTCACGCCTTGTGTCGCGAAAAAACCTTGCGCGCCTTTGCGCCGCTGCGGGCCTTCGGCGGTGGCTCGATGAAACGCGCGCACTCTTCCGCAAGCCGCTGGGAAAGCGTGACCGTCGCGACCGCGTCGCTGCCATCGTACGCGACCCGGAGCACCTGCGCCTCGCGGTGCAGCCGCGCGAGCACGCCGGACTCCGCGGCGGGGATGCGCAGCTCACGCGTGACGTTCCCAGGCGACGCAAGCTCCGTCATTTTCTCCAGCAGCGCGGGGATGCCCTCGCCGGTGTGCGCGGAGATGAAGAGCGCGTCCGGAAAATGCGATCTCAGCCGCTGCAACACCGCGGGATCGGCGACCTTGTCCACCTTGTTGAATACGATGATCGCCGGGCGGTCCCCCGCGCCGAGTTCCTTCAGCACGTCAATCGTCGTCTGGTGAAATTCCAGCACCTCGGGCGCGCTCGCATCCAGCAGATGCACGAGAAAGTCCGCCTGCACGGCCTCCTCGAGAGTGGCCTTGAACGCCTCGACGAGACGGTGCGGAAGCTTGCGCACAAAGCCCACCGTGTCCGTGAGCAACAGGGGCTGGTGCGAGGGCAGCGCGACCTTGCGCGTCGTCGTGTCGAGCGTTGCAAAAAGCTTGTCCTCCACAAGCACCTCCGCGCCGGTGAGACGGCGGAGCAGCGAGGATTTTCCCGAATTCGTGTAGCCGACGATCGCGCAGTTCGGCACCGGCGTGCGCTGGCGGTCCTTGCGCTGCGTGGCGCGCGCGCTGCGGATTTCCTTCAGCTCGGCCTTCAGCTTGTCCATCGCCTTCCAGCTCCGGCGGCGGTCCTGCTCGAGCTGGCTCTCACCCTCGCCGCGTCCGCCGATGCCGCCGCCCTGCCCGCCGAGATGGCTCCACGCACGTGTGAGCCGTGGCAGCGAATATTCGAGCTGCGCGAGTTCGATCTGCAAGCGGGCCTCGCGGGTCCGCGCACGCGCCGCGAAAATATCGAGGATCACCTTTTGCCGATCGAGCACGGGCATCCCCGCGAGCAGCTCCCAGTTCCGCTGCTGGCTCGGCGTGAGGTCGTGATCGAAGACGATGCCCGCGAGCTTCTCCTCCTTTGCGCGCTCTGCGAACTCCTCCGCCTTTCCGCTGCCGATGAGGTAGCGCGCATGCATCTCGCGGTGCTGCACGAGTTCGCTGCCCGCGATCGCGATGCCGCGCGTGCGCACGAGCTCGGCCAGCTCCGCGAGCAGGCTCGCGGCCTCCGCACGCTGCGAGGCGTGCGTGTAGTTTCCGATCAGCAGGACCGCGCCGGACATCGCCGGCTTTTCAGGATCTTTGGGCATTGGCACTCGAACCTGAGAGCATACCGCTTCGCACGCGAATCGCAAAGCCCGATGTTTCCCGCGCGCTTCCCTACTTGGAGTTTGGAGTTTGGTGTTGGGCGTTTGGCCCCGCAGCTGCCTTCGGTTATCCGATCTTTTTCTCCGAATCACGATGCGCCTGCGGCGGGCCAAACTTCCAACGCCAAACTCCAAACTCCAAAACCGCCCCCTTCCTCGCCTGCGTCGCACGGTTCGCGCATCGAATTTTTGGCTCATCGCTTGGCGCGCGGGATGCTGTCTCATGGAAGCTGTGCCCACTGTAGTCCTGCCAAGTCAGCCCCAAGCCCAACCGGTGAACCATCGCAGGAAGGGTTCTCTTTCCACCGAGGACGCCCTTCCCGGATCGGCTTCGCGCACGGGTGAAACCAAGGGAACCGAACCCCTCCGGGTGCGCCTCCGTGTCTGGCAGCGCCTCCTGCTGGCGATGGCAGCGCTCGTGCTTCCCAGCGCCGCGATCGCCGCCGCGGGATTCGGCAACCGCTACGGACTTTTTTCGGACTTCATCTCCCACCTCCTGCTCATCGCCGGCATCGTGGGCCTGATCGCCGGCGCCATCCTCGCCGTCCGGATCGCCCGCGGGATCAGCAGTTCGATCCTCGAACTCGCCGGCCAGGCATCCCTCGTCGCCGAGGGGAAACGCCAGGATCTCGCCTTTTCCACGCGCGGTGACGAAATCGGTGATCTCGCCGAGGCCTTCTGCCGCGTCCTCGACGCCAGCCACCGCGACCGCGAGCGGCTCATGATGAACAACAAGGAGCTGCTCACCATGAACGAGCAGCTCGAAAAGGCGAGCGAGCAGGTGAAATCCTTCGCCTTCAAGGCCGGCGAGGCGAACATCGCCAAACGCGAATTCCTCGCCGTGATGAGCCACGAGATCCGGACGCCCGTGAACGGCATCATCGGCATGACCGAGCTCGCCCTCCAGACCGAGCTCACCCACGGCCAGCGCGACTACCTCGAGACGATCAATTCGTGCGCCGAATCGCTCCTCGCCCTGCTCAATGACGTGCTCGACTTTTCCAAGATCGAGGCCGGCAAGCTCGAACTCGAGCGCACGGAGTTCAGCCTCCGCGAACTCCTCGGCGAAACCGTCACCACTCTCGCGCCGCGTGCGCAGAACAAGGGCATCGAGCTCCTACTGCACATCCGCCCCGAGGTGCCCGACATGATCATCGGCGACCCGCACCGCCTGCGCCAGGTCATCGTGAACCTCGTCGGCAATTCGCTCAAATTCACCGAGCGCGGCGAGATCCTCGTCCGCGTGGAAAATTCACGCTGGGTGGATGGCAGCGCGGAACTCATCTTCAGCATCACCGACACCGGCATCGGTATCGCACCCGACCGCATCGGCGAAATCTTCCACGCGTTCAACCAGGCCGACTACTCGACCACGCGCCGCTTCGGCGGCACCGGCCTCGGTCTCGCCATCACGCAGCAGCTCGTGCAGATCATGGGCGGCGAAGTAAAAGTGGAGAGCGAAGTCGGCCGCGGCACCGTCTTCCACTTCACCGGGAAATTCAGCTACCGCAAAGGCGAGGAGGAGCAGGACGACCGGACCGTCACCGACTTCTGCGGGCTCCGCGTGCTCGTCCTCGATGCACACCCGAACAGCCTCCGCATCACCTCGGAACTTCTCAGCACATGGAAGATGGACGCCCACAGCGTGCGCGACGTCACCAGCGCGCTCACGAAGCTTCGCGACGCCAAGGCCCTCGGCAAGCCTTACGACCTCTTCGTCGCAGACGCCGTCCGCCCCGGGAGCCCCGGCGTGAAGCTCGCCTCCGCCATAGACACCTATCCCGAGCTCACCTCCACGCGCGTCGTCCTCCTCGTCTCCTCCACGCGCCTCGGCGAGATGGACCGCTACCAGCACGCCGCCATCCGCGCCACGCTCATCAAGCCCGTCACCGCGCGCTCCCTTCGCATGGCCGTCGCCAAGGCCCTCGAAGGCCCGAAGAAAGACGGCAACATGTCCGTCCCGAAAAACGGCAGCGTGCCCGCCCAGCGCCAGCTCGAAGTCCTCATCGCCGAGGACAACGCCGTCAACCAGCGCCTCGCAAAACTCAACATCGAAGGCTGGGGCCACAAGGTCACCCTCGCCAACGACGGCACCGAAGCCGTGGACGCATTCAAAGACAAGGACTTCGACCTCATCCTCATGGATCTCCAGATGCCGAAGATGAGCGGCTTCGAGGCATCCGCTTCCATTCGCAAACTGGAGAAAATGCGCGGCATCACCCGCACCCCGATCCTCGCCCTGAGCGCAAACGTCCTCAAAGGCGTCCGCGACGAATGCGTGAAATCCGGCATGGACGGCTATGTCTCCAAGCCCGTGCGCCAGCCCGAACTCCTCGGCGCGATGGCACAGCTCATCACCAATCTCTTCGTGGACGGCTCCGCCGGCGACGACTTCCTCGCCGTGCAGGGGGCGAAAACCTCCGCAGGCTCTCCCACCTCCGCCGTCTTCACCGCACCCGCTGCGAAACCCGACACCGCGCAAGATGGAAAGATGGAATCCGGAATCCGCCAGCGCCCGCCGACGCCAGATAAGCCGAACACCCACACTCACACCACAGCGCCGGCCACACCCGCGGCTCCGCCCACACCCGCCGCCGCAGCCAAGCCCATGGCCCCGCCAGCCCCGGCATCCAAACCGCCCACGCCCGGCATCGCCGCGAAACAAGCCCCAGCCCCCGCACCCACAGCTCCCGCCGCACCGCAACAAAGCACGCCAGGGCCCCTCCTTTTCGACCCGGAACCGCTCATGGAAAACCTCGGCGGCGACAAGTCCCTCCTCGGCGAAGTCGTCCTCCTGTGCCGCGAAAACGACACCCCCAGGCTTCTCGAAGAACTCTCACGCGGCATTGACGCAGGCGACTCCGACTCCGTCGCAAAAACCGCTCACGCGCTCAAAGGAATGGTCGGCGCATTCAACGCCACCGACGCATGGGCCTCCGCAAAGATGCTCGAGATGACCGCAAGAGCCGGAAAAAAGGAAAGCCTCCGCGAGGAGGCCACCCAGTTCGTGTACAAACTCCGCGCCCTCCTCATCAGCCTCGAGACCTTCGCCGGCACGGACCACCGCGACATCAAGTGGAACTGAGCGCCGCACGCGCAACGTAACTGCGCCTCCTTGCCGGCATGGGGTGCATCGCATTCTTTGTCGCAGACTGATGCCGGATCATCCGGCACGCCCTGCTGCGCCGATGACCCAGCGACGGGAATTGCGGTGTGATACGATTTTCACAGTCTCCCTGCCGGACGGCGGGCGCCCCTGCTCCTTGCGCTTCGCACCGCAACCTCATTCTCGCAATTTGACTGTGCGACTCGCATGAGACACGGACGATCAGCTCGTCCCTGCTTCCCAACGGGCGAACGACCGATGGCGCGCCCATCTTTCGGGCGCTGTCACCACTTACCGGAAAAATCGTGTCATCCATTCTTCAGATTTCCTGATCAAGATATCCGCGGCCTCCAGATGTCCGGTGACATCGCTGTTGTCATTCTTAAATGCATTCACAGCCGTTTGAATTTCACGTCGTGCGGGACCGTAATAATCACTGTCCGGCCCGCGCAAAATTCTGATTCAGATTCCCT
>BJFP01000012.1 GCA_014189875.1 Verrucomicrobiota bacterium
TACGGCGCAAACCTCTCGCTCTTTCCTTCGCTCACGAAGGAGCTGTGGGGCCTGAAAAGTTTCGGCATGAATTACGGCATGTTGTTCACGGCATGGGGCGTTGGCGGCCTTGTGCTTCCGAAAGTACAGCAGATCCTTTTCAACGCGAGCAAGGACGCGGCGGGGAAGGGGAACTACGCATCGTCATTCATGCTCGCAGGCGGGCTGCTCATCGCCGGCACGGCACTCACGTTTCTGATCAAGCCTTCGCAAAAGGCCGCGTGAGCGGATGCGCCGCGTCCGGCTCACGCACACGCACCCCGGATACTCCGTCCGTCGGGTTGTCTATGACCTCCCCTACTTTTTTCCGCGCACCTTCTCCTTCTTCTTCTCCAGATCCTCATCGAGCTTGTTCAATTCGTGTTTGAGCTGCTTGTTCAATTGCTCGAACGCCTCGTAGTCGCCCTTTGCCTCGGCCTTCTCGATTTCGCCTTTCAGAAAGAGTTCCTGCTCGGCCTTCTTCGCCTTGGTGAGCGCTTCCAGTTCGGTGATGTCCGCCTTCTGCGCAGCGGTCAGCTTCGCCGTCGGCGACTGTTTTTCGAGGCGTTCCATTGCGAGTTCGTAGGCGCTTTTCATGTCAGTGGAGAATCGGTCGTCGCGGGCCGGATGTCGCCGACTTTTTTCGGCATCCGCAAGATCAAGCCGCGTGCCGCTCAACCCTCAACTCCGGTCCCTCCGCTCGTGGATTTTGGAGTTTGGAGTTGAGCCCCGCGCAGCGGCCTCACGATGTCACAGCGCGCGTCCGCATTCGCAAGGTGCCTGCGGCGGGCCCAACACCAAACGCCAAACGCCAAACGCCAAACGCCGAACGCCAAACGCCAAACGCCGAACGCCAAACTTCAAGAACGGACAGCGCCTCGACTTTCGACTCTGGCCCGCTGGCCCGCGCCGTGCTTGGAAGAGAACCGCCCATGCCCAACCGAAAACGGACGTTGCTCGCCAGCCTTGTCCTCACCGTCGCAGTGTTCCTCGCGTACGGTGCGGTGTGGCGTTTCGATTTTGTCCGCTACGACGACCCCAGCCACGTCTTCGACAACGCGCACATCGCCACGGGCCTGAGCGGCGAAAATTTCCGCTGGGCGTTCACGCATTTCAATGCCGGGCAGTGGCTCCCGCTCACGTGGCTTTCGTTCATGCTCGATGTGTCCATCTTCGGCCTCAACCCAGGCGCGATGCACGGAGTGAACGTCCTTCTCCACGCAACAAACGTGCTGCTGCTCTTCACACTGCTCCGCAGGATGACCGGCAAATTCTGGCACAGCTTCGCCGTCGCCGCGCTCTTCGCGCTGCATCCCGTGAATGTCGAATCCGTCGCGTGGATCACCGAGCGTAAGAACGTCCTGAGCACCATGTTCTGGCTGCTCGCCACGCTCGCATACGTCCGCCATGCGGAGCGTCCGCGCGCGGCCACGATGGCGCTCGTCGCCGTGCTGCTTGCGTGCGGGCTCATGGCAAAGGCCATGCTCGTCACGCTACCGTGCACGCTGCTGCTGCTGGATTTCTGGCCGATCGCGCGCTGGCGCACGGCGAAGTGGCCGCGCCTCGTCGCGGAAAAGCTCCCGCTCTTTGCGCTCTCCGCCGTCGCGTGCTGGCTGCAGATCCGCGCCGCGTCGAGCGACGGCCTCTTATGGGCAGCCGCCGGCCAGCCGCCGGGATACGGAATCTTTTGCGCATTCGCAAATGTCGCGCGCTACCTCGGCCTGCTCGTCTTTCCCGCGAACCTCGCGCCGATGTACGCGCTCCCCGCGAATGCGCCGGTGCTGCTCGGCTCGCTCGGTGCTGCGATCATCGCGGCGATGCTCGGTGTCGGTCTTGCGCTGCGGAAAAGCACGCCCGCGGTGCTCGTCGGCACGCTGTGGTTTCTCGGAGTGCAGGTGCCCGTGAGCGGTCTCGTGGGAACGGGCGACGCCGTCCTCTGCGACCGCTACCTCTACGTGCCGGGCATCGGATTTTTCATCGCCGCCGTGTGGGGCGTGTCCTCGCTGCGCGTGAGTGTCAGCCCCGCGCTGCTGCGTCCGCTCGCAGCCGCCGCGGCCATCGCGATGTGCGCGCTCACCTTCGCGCAAACGCGCCACTGGCGAAATTCATTCGTGCTCTTCACTCACGCCGCCGAGGTCTCGCCGGACAGCATCACCGCGCAGAAAAACGCCCGCTGCGCGCTCGGCACCGCGCTCGCGCGCGCCGGACGCCACACCGAGGCGATTGCAGAATTCCGCCGCATCCTCCGCGAGCATCCCGGCGATGCAGAAGCGCTGCTGTGCCTCGGCACACAGCTCCTTGCCACGGGCGCTGCGCAGGAATCCGCAGACATACTCAGCGAAGCCGTCGCGCAAAATCCCGCCGATCCCGCCGCGCGCGAATGGCTCGCCCGCGCCCGCACCGCAGCAGGGCAGTGAATTCACAGTTGAGAGTTGAGAGTTGAGGGTTGAGGGTCGCAGTCCTTTTTTACGACCGCGCAATTCAGACCTCATGACTCTCAACTCTCAGCCTTCAACTCTCAACTGATGCTCCAGCTCCTGAGCACCGACTTCGACGGCACCATCGTCAACCACGACACCAAGCCCGCCGTCGTTCCCGAGATGATCGCCGCGTTGCGCGACCTGCGCGCCGCCGGCGTGAAGTGGGCCGTGAACACGGGCCGCACCCTCGGGCACATGGACGACGGGCTCGTGCGCGAGTTCGCGCTGCCCGTGCAGCCCGACTACGCCATCGTCGAGGAGCGCGACATCTACCACCGCGAGGCCGACGGGCGCTGGAAGCCGTTCGGCGACTGGAATGCGCGCGGCGCCGTCTTGCACGACGAGATGTTCCGCCTCGCCGGGCCGCTGCTCGCGGAAGTGCTCGCCTATCTCGAGCGCTTCGAGGGCGTGCAGAACCTCTACGACAAGGGCCGCTACATCGGCTGCATCACTGCGACGAACGGCGACATGGATCACCTCTGCCGTTTCCTCGACGGCCTGCGCGCGCGGCTGCCGATGTTCAGCTACCAGCGCAACACGATCTACATCCGCTTCTGCCACGAGGCTTACAGCAAAGGCACCGCGCTCGGCGAACTCGCGCGCCTGCTCGGCCTCGGTCACGAAGCGATTTTCGCCGCCGGCGATCATCACAACGACATCCCGATGCTCGACGGCAGCTTCGCAAAATGGGTCACGTGTCCGTCGAACTCCTGCGAGGAAGTGAAGCTCACCGTCCGCACCGCAGGCGGCTATCTCGCAAAGGGCGCGGCCAGTGCAGGAGTCGTCGAGGCGCTGCGGCACTTTGGGTTTTGGAAAAACTCGTAGCCGCCGACGGCGCGAGGCGGGCTGATTCGCAGCGACGCTGGCTACGCTTCGAAATCCTTTGTGCGAACCGCACCGAGGTCGCGCGCCGCATGCCAGAAACGGATGACTTCGACGATCCCGGCCTGCGCATCGCCGCGATACACGATGTAGTAGTTCCGGTGCAGCAGTGCGCGTACATCTCGCCATCCCCGGATCCGAATCCCGAGCTTGGGCTCCTGCGTGAGCGATTCAGCCCGCGTGATAAGGGCAAGGCCAAAGCGCTCCGCCGCAGCAGAGTCATCCAGCGCGATGTGGCGGACGATTTCCTCGAGGTCCCGTCCGGCCTGCGCGCTTAAACGGAGCGTCCAGCCCATCCGGAAATTTTCCGGCGCACCGCAGCGGAATCCATCATCGGCTCGGTTTCCAGCGAGCGCAGCCCCTCGGCGATCCCGGCGCGGAATGCGTCACCCGGCACGAGCTCACGCTCATCCTCCAAATCGAGAATGCGCTGTCGGATGCGCTGCAACTCGTCCGTGGTCAGCTTCGGAAGCTCGTCGAGGATTTCGGTCGTGCTCATATGCTCACGGATACAGGAGGGAAGGTCCTGGGGCAAGTTTCCAAGTTCCTCGCTGAGGAGCCCAGTGTGGGCGGGCTGATTTTTTCCGCATTTGAAGTGCTCGCCTCGCGCCGTCGGCGGTTACGGAAAACTCGCGCCTTGCCGCTCTGCGTGCGGCTCGCTAGACACGGCACTCCTTTCACAAAGAACACCTCCAACTTTATGGGCAACATCTACAACAACATCATCGAGACCGTCGGCCGCACGCCGCTGGTGAAACTCAACCGCATCCCCGCCTCCGAAGGCGTGGACCCGAGCACGACGATCGCGCTCAAGTGCGAATTTTTCAATCCGCTCGGCTCGGTGAAGGACCGTATCGGCGCGGCGATGATCGAGGACGCGGAGAAGCGCGGAGTTTTGAAAAAGGAGACCGTCATCATCGAGCCCACGAGCGGGAACACCGGCATCGCGCTCGCGTTCGTCGCGGCGGCGAAGGGCTACCGGCTCATCCTCACGATGCCCGAGACGATGTCCGTCGAGCGCCGCACGCTGCTCGCGATGCTCGGCGCGGAACTCGTGCTCACCGAGGGCGCGAAGGGCATGAAGGGCGCGATCGCCAAGGCCGAGGAACTCGCCGCAGCCACGCCGAACTCGTGGATTCCGCAGCAGTTCAACAACCCGGCGAACCCGGCCATTCACTCGAAGACGACTGCCGAGGAATTGTGGGCGGACACGGACGGGAAGATTGATGTTTTCGTCGCCGCAGTCGGCACGGGCGGCACGATCACCGGCGTCACCGAAGTCATCAAATCGCGCAAGGCGTCGTTCAGCGCCATCGCCGTGGAGCCCGCGGATTCGCCGGTCATCTCGCAGACGCTCGCGGGCGAGCCGCTGAAGCCCGGCCCGCACAAGATCCAAGGCACCGGCGCGGGCTTCGTGCCGAACAACCTTCACCTCAAGGACAGCGCGGGAAATCCGCAGATCGTTGAGTGCGTGAAGGTGTCGAACGACGACGCATTCGCCATCGCGCGCCGCCTCGCGAAGGAGGAAGGCATCCTCGTCGGCATCAGCACCGGCGCGAATGTGTGGGCCGCGATCCAGGTCGCGAAGCGCCCGGAGAACAAGGGCAAGCTCATCGTCACTGTCGCCTGTTCGACCGGTGAGCGCTACCTTTCCACCGCCCTCGCAGCCGAGGCGCGCGCAGCGGTCGGGGGCTAAACCGTAGCCGCCGACGGCAGGAGGCGGGCACTTTTCACGCGAGCAATCTCGCCGTCGTCTCGGGAACATGGGGGCGATCCTTCATCTGTAGCCGCGCTTGTAAAAGCGCGGGCACGCTTTGCTTTCACGCGGGAAGATCAGCCCGCGCTTTCACAAGCGCGGCTACGAGCGTGCCCGCCTCCTGCCGTCGGCGGCTACGAAGGTCGTCAGCGTCCCGGAGCGTGATTTTTTCACGGGCGCAATTCGTTGACGATGCTCCTCGCGTCGCCGCGAAAGCGAAGTAGGTTCCCGGCCCTTTTATGTCCGCACCCGCCAACTCTACTCCCGTCGTCAGCGCCAATGGCCTCGTCGTCCGCTACGGCCCGACCACGCTTCTCGGCGGTTCCACCATCGCCTTGCACGAGGGCGAGCACGTCGGTCTCGTCGGACGCAACGGCTGCGGAAAAAGCACACTGCTTAAGATCATCGCGGGCGATTTGGAACCGGATGAGGGCGAAGTTTCGCGCCGCCGCGGGATCATGACGGGCTTCCTGTCGCAGACGTTTGACCTCGATCTCGACGCGACCGTGGAGGCCAACGTGCTCAGCGGCGCGCAGCACATCCTCGACATCATCGCCGAATATGAAGCCACGCCCGGCGACTCGCATCGCGGCGCGGATTTGCTCGACGAGATCGAGCGGCACGACGGCTGGAATCTCGACTCGCGCCTGAAAAGCCTGCTGCAAAATCTCCACGCGCCCGCTGCAGACCGCATCGTGCGTCCGATGAGTGGCGGGGAAAAACGCCGTGTCGCACTCTGCCGCGCGCTCATTGCGCAGCCGGAGCTTCTCATCCTCGACGAACCGACGAACCACCTCGATCCGCAGAGCGTCGAGTGGCTGGAAAATTTCCTGCGCAGCTATCCCGGCACGTGCTTCCTCGTCACGCACGACCGCTACTTTCTCGACCGCGTCGCCACGCGCATCGTCGAGCTGAAGGCCGGACAGTTCTATTCCTACCCGGGCAACTACCAGCAATACCTCACGACGAAGGCCGAGCGTGAAGCGGGTGAGGAGTCGAGCGAGCGCCAGCGGCAGAAATTTCTCGCGCGCGAACTCGAGTGGGTTCGCAAAGGCCCGAGCGCGCGCCGCACGAAGAGCGTGGACCGCATCGCGCGCTACCACGAGATGGCCGCGCAGTCCGGCCCGCAGCGTGAGGAGGATGTGGACCTCATCATCCCGCCGCCGCCGAAGCTCGGGAACACCATCCTCGACCTCATCAATGTCGGCGTGGAAATGGGCGGGCGAAAACTTTTCGACTACCTCTCGCTGGAACTTCCTCCCGGCGCCCGTGTCGGTTTCGTCGGGCGTAATGGCGCGGGTAAGACCACGCTGTTGCGCATCATCCTCGGCGATCAGAAGCCGACCTGGGGCGAGGTGAAAATCGGCGCACGCACGGTGATTAACTACGTGGACCAGAACCGCGAAGTCCTCCGCGACGAAGAGAGCGTGATGGAAGCGATCTCGGGCAAGAGCGACTGGGTCGTGCTCGGCGATCACAAGCTGCATGTCCGCAGTTACCTGAAGCGCTACCTTTTCTCCGATGAGGCGATCAATGGCCGCATCAAGAACCTCAGCGGCGGAGAGCGCAGCCGTCTCGCGATTGCGAAAATCCTCCTGCGCGGCGGCAACCTGCTCATCCTCGACGAACCGACGAACGATCTCGATCTCTCAACGCTGCAAATTTTGGAAGAAGGCCTCGCGGAATTCGGCGGCTGCGTGCTCGTCGTCAGCCACGATCGATGGTTCCTGAATCGCGTCTGCACGCACATCCTCGCCTTCGAGGACGACGGGCGCGTGGAACTGAACGTCGGTGACTACGACTACTATCTCGAAAAAAAGCGCGCACTGGCGAAGGCTCCCGCCGTGGAAATCGCGAAGCCCGTTGCGAAGCCGGTCGCACAGCCCGAGAAGGCGCGTGCGAAAAAACTAAGCTACAAGGATCAGAAGGAACTCGAAGGCATTGAAGCCGTGATCCTCGCCGCCGAAGGCGAGGCCGCGGAGATCGAGAAGATGCTCCACGACCCGACATTCTACGCGACGCGCTCGCGCGAATTCCCCGAGTGGGAAGCAAAGCTCGACGCTCTGAAGGCGCGCATCGTCTCACTCTACGCACGATGGGAGTCACTCGAAGCGATCCGCGCAGCGTCCGAGTCAGCGGAAGTCCGCGGGTAGTATTCGCCGCAGCCGCGCCTACTTTCCCGCCTTCAGACCGGCGAGCACTTTCACGAGTTCCGCAGTCGTGCCCGAGAAACTACGCTTCGCATCATGTGCTTGGAGGACACGCCAGGCGGGCGTTTTTGAGGCGGGCAGGAATTCGGCCAGCAGCCACGTATCCGCGAGGTGGATCAGTGCGACCGGCTTGCCCAAGTCCTCGCCTGTCATGATCACCAGCGCCTGACCGGCGGCCACTTTCTGGATCAACTCGGCGGGCGCGGCGATCTGCACGCGGAAGGTTTCGCCGATCGGCGCGCCTTTGAGCAGTTCGGTGGTTTTCAAATCAATGACGCGGTTCTCCAAGTTCACGCCGGTCACCGATGCGACGGCAACGGATTTCACCGACTCGTAGATTTTCGAAATCGGCATGTTGATATTGATCACCGCGGGCGCCGGCTGCGCGGATAAAAGGACGAGCATCGCGGCGGCAAGGAGCAGGGCGGGATGGCGGAAGCGCATGCGGACACTTAGTCCGGAGCCCGTTCGCAAAGCAATCGCCGACGCTGGATCGTGCGGAGTTCGGTTCCTTCTTTCAAATTCACGCTAAGGTTTCACACTTTCATCGGTACGCCCTCTATGATTTCTGATCACCGCGGTTTCCGCCGGACTCGGGTCGCTCGAATCGCGTCCTGCATCCTTTTTGTCTGTCTGCCGCTCAGTGCGCTGCACGGCCAGCAACTCCCGCCGGACGAGGCCGCATTGCTGATGCTCAATGCCGGACGGCGCGCGTTCAACGAGCAGAAATTTCCTTTCGCCGCTGATCGGTTTCGTGAGTTTTTGAAAGTCGCGCCAAACCACAAGGATGCGTCGTCGGCGCGGTACGGGCTTGGGCTTGCGCTCATGGAAGCGGGTGATGCCAAGGGCGCGCTCGAAAGTCTGACGCAGGCTGCGGCTGCGGAGTCCCCCGACAGGCCGCTCGCGCTTTACCACGTGGGAGCGATGCACCGTTCTGCGGGGACGCAGGCGCTTGCGCAAATTTTTGCGAAGCCAAATGAAGCGGATGCGTTGCGCGCGGCGGCGGCGCAGAGTTTTGGCGAAGCTGCGAAGGCTTTCGGTGCAGCGGCGGATATGCTCGCGACGAGTGTGAAGAAACCGGCGGCCGATGCCACGGGTGAATTTTCCGCCGACGCGGAATGGCTCGTCCGTGCGCGATGCGATCGCGCGGAGATGCTGCTGCGACTCGGGAAATACAAAGAGGCGGCGGATATTGCGTTCAGCGTTCTCGTGGACCCCGCGTGGACGAAGAGCCGCAGCCGTCCGCTAGCCGCGTATCACCTCGGCCATGCGAGCTTCATGCTGAAGGAATACGTGGAGGCTGGCCGCTCGCTGAGCGGGCTGTCGCCGTTCACGCAGGAATTCGGGGTTCATGCGCGTTACCTTCTCGGTCGCACGCATCACTTGAGCGGCGAACTCCCGGAAGCGGGCGCGCAGTACAAGGCGGTAATGAGCGGTTACGAGGATCGGAAAAAGGCTGTGCAGGAGACTTTGAAAAATCCGGCTGCGCTGAAGGTGGATCAAAAGGCCGCGCTCGAAGCGCTCGTCAACCAGCCACCGCCGGAGCATGTCGTACGCGCCTCATTTTACAACGCGGTGCTTGCGTTCGACGAAGGACAGCAGGGTGAGGCGGCCACGCAGTTCGCGGCGTTCGTGCAGAAAAATCCGAAGTCATCGCTCGCTGCGGAAGCGCAGTTCCGCGTGGGCGCGTGCATGGTGCAGCTCAAGAAATATCCCGAGGCCATCGCGGCGCTCGATCCGCTGAAGGAGCATCCGCAGCTTGCGGATCAGGCACTCACCTGGCTTGCACGCGCACGCATCGCCGGGGCCGATCCTGCCAAGCCTGCGGAGTCCGAGCAGGCGCTGAACGCAGCCCTCGATGCGCTTCGCCGCGCTGCGCAGAAATCCGCGGAACTCTCGAAGACCGATGCTGACGCGAAGGCGCGGCGCGGGAGCATCCTGATGGATCTGGCCGATACGGCGGTGCTCGCGAAGCAGTTCAAGGAAGCGGTTACGAACTACGAATTGATCATCTCGGAAAAATCCGATCGTGCCGAGGAGGCCATGCAACGTGAAGTGACGGCGCTGCATCTCGGCGGCCAGTACGCAGAGGCGGATGCGCTCGCTGCGAAATTTGAAGCGGCTTACCCGGCCAGCACGCTGCTGCCCGCGGTGCTTTTTCGCAGCGCGGAAGGCGCCTATCTCCGCGCGGTCAAGATGACGGGCAAGGATGAGCAGAACAAAACGCTGGTCGATGCGGTGAACCGCTACAAGCGCGTCGTTCGGAAGTATCCCGAGTTTGCGTACATCAACATGGCCCGGCAGGGACTCGCGACGGCGCATTACCGCCTCGGCAACTACACGGAAGCGGCGCTCACTTTCGCGACCATCGCGGATGCCGATCGCGTCGGCGATCTTGCGAGCGTGCCGTATCTCATGGCGGATTGCCTCATTCGCGGTTTGCCGCCGGAGACCGAGGACGCGCTCCAAGCCGCGCGGCTCATCCAGCAGGCGGAGCAGGCTGCGAAGTTGCTCGAACAATTCGCCGCGGCGCAGGAGAAGACATCGCAGGCTCCCGATGCCCTGCTCAAGCTCGGTCACTGCTATCAGCGCGTCGGCGCTCTCATGGCTGCGCCCGCGGAACGCACGAAGATGCTGACCGCCGCGGGCGACGCTTATGATCGGGCGATGAAACTTTCCGACAAGGAGCCGGTGAAGTCCGTCGCGCTGTTCGAGCGCGCGAAGTGCCTCGCGCTCCTCGGTGATCCGAATGGGGCGGCGGGCGTGCTCACGCAGTTTCAAAATGCACCGCTCAGCGAAACGAAAAACGCGCCGCTCGCTCTGCTCCGGCTGTCGGTCCTGTTGCGCGCGCAAGGCAAGGCCGCGGAGGCGGTGGCCGTGATCTCGAAGTGCCGCACGCAACACGAGGGCAAGCTGGCCGCGGACCCGGCGCGCGCGAATTGGGCGGCGATGCTCCATTACGAGCACGCGCTGGCGGTAAAGGAATCCGGCAAGGTGCCCGAGGCGCGCGCGATCTTCGATGCGGTCGCCCGGCAATTCGCTGGCAAGCCAGAGGGCATGAATGCCCAGTGGCGTGCGAGCCAGTGCAAGTGCGAGGAAGCCGCCGCGCAACTGGCGGTCGCACGCACCGCCGCATCGAAGCAGGGGGCGAAGCCCGAGGAGCTCGCAGCGGCAAACAAGATGGTCGAGACGCAAACTGATGCGATTCGCGACGCAGCGGAAAATTTCCAAGTGCAGGCCGAGCAGATCGCCACGACTGCGAGCGGTTCCGAGGCGCACTTGCGGATGCTCTACGAAGCCGCGTGGTGTTACCGACTGCTGGCGGATGCAGAGACCGGCGCGGCACGGCTGAAGGCGCAGCGCGATGCGCAGGAGAAAGCGAAATCCGGCACCGCAGCAAAGCAGTCGGCGGAACCCGCAGCGATTCCCTCCGCGCCTTCCGAGCAACGTACCATCGAGTGCTATCGGAAAATCATCGCCGCCGCGCCGGATTCCTCCGTCGCGATGCAGGCGCGGTGCGAACTCGCCGAGATGCACAGCGCCCGCGACGAAGCTGATCCGGCGATCGAACTTCTCACCGACGCGCTCGAAAAATCTCGCGCCGGGGAAGTCTCCAGTCGTGTCCGTCTCGGCCTGGCTGCGGCGCATCTCGCCCGGAAAAATCCCGTGCAGGCGCTCGCCTGCGTGCAGCCGATTCTCGCGCTTCCCCTTGGCCCGGACGCCGCCGAGGCGCGCGCCTTTGCTGGTGAGGCGCTCGTTCAGCAACAGCTTTGGTCGAAGGCGCTCGAGCAACTTCTCCCATTCCGCGATGACGACAAACTTCGCAACGTGACGGGCGTGAGTGATCGCGCGCTGCTCCGCCTCGGTCACGCGTTCGCGCAGTCCAGCCAGTGGGACGCGAGCCGCCAGTCGCTTGAGGCGCTGTTGCAGCGGTATCCGCAGAGTCCATGGATCGATGAGGCGCGCTACGCCATCGGCTGGGCATGGCAGAATCAGAAAAATTTTGACAACGCCGTGGCCGCGTTTACGGAAGTGACGAAGCGCACCGCGGCGGAAGTTGCGGCGAAGGCGCAATTCCAAATCGGCCTGTGTCGCATCGAGCAGAAGCGTTACGACGAAGCCGTGAATGCGCTGCTCGCCGTTGCATACACCTACGCATATCCCGAGTGGACCGCCGCCGCGCGCTGCGAAGCGGCCCGCGCACACATGGAAATGAACAAGCCCAAGGAAGCCGCGAGCCAGTGGCAGCAGGTGTTGAACGATCATCCAAAGAGCCCGTGGGCCGAGGTCGCCCGGAAAGGTTTGGGAGGAATCAAATAGCCATGCACATCGCAAAAATATTCCCCGGAGTTTTCAGCGCGCTCGTCGCGGTGCTGCTCGCATTCTGCCTCACGCTGTCCGCCGGCGCTTACATCGAGGTGCCATTGCCACTCGGAAAAGTGATCGCGGATTCGACGAACGTCGTCGTGCTGCGCGTGGAGAAAGTCGATCGTGAGAAGAACCTGATCGTTTACTCGAAGGTCGCGGACATCAAAGGCAAGCACAACGGTGACACCATCAAGCACAACATCGGTCGCGGTGGTTTTCATCCGCGCGAGTGGCAGAACATCATGGCATGGGCGGAGGTCGGCCAGACGGCGGTATTTTTTCACAACGGCGGCGCAGGCGAGGTCTGCATCAACGGCTACTGGTACCAATGCTACGCCGGCGACTGGTGGGCGATGAGCCACGGCGAGCCGTACTTGCTCCGCAGCTATTGCGGAAAGCCGGAAAAGCTCATCCCAGCCGTGACTGCGATCCTCGCCGGACAGGAAGTCATCGTCCCGTGCATGGTGGATGGCGACAAGATGACGATCCAGCTTCGCACTGCGCGGCTGCAGCGGATGAAGGCGAGCCTCAAGATTCAGGACTACAATCCGACGCGCGACTTTGCCGGCTGGGGCGTCGAGGAGTTTCGTCCGATCGGCGGGATGCCCGGCTTCCAGCAATACTCGGCGCTCAGCAACACCGGCCCCGGCGCGGGCGGTGTCGCGCCGATTGATTTCGATGGTGATGGCAAGATGGACTTCTGTCTTTTCGGCGACGCGAAAGTCGCGCTGTTGCAAAACGCAGGCGGATCGTTGAACGAAATTCCACTCGGCGTGATCGGTGGCGCGCGCGCGGCGGTGTGGACGGATTACAATGGCGACGGCAAACCCGACCTTCTGCTCGCGACTCCGACCGGCGCGCGGCTATTCACGAATGCCGGCGGAACTTTCCGCGAGACCACCGTCGGTCTGCCGCGCACGAACTACACCAACCTCACGGCGGCGGCGTGGATTGATTACGACGGCGACGGCAAGCCCGACATCCTTCTCGCGGACGGATTCAACGGCCTGCGACTTTACCGGAATATCGGTGCAGCTGATGCCGGCCCGGCAAAGGTGGAGTTTGGAAAATGGAAAATCAGCGGGCCGTTTGAGAACGCGGGCGGACAGGGTTTCGCAGCGGTCTATCCGCCCGAGCAGAAGGTTGATTTTGCTGGCGAGTATCCTGGGAAAAATGGCGAGAAGGCTGTGTGGAAAGACATCGAATTGCCGGATGGACAGGCCACCAGCGTGAAGGTTTTCCGCGAGGAAAATCACACCTTCATGACGATCTATCTTTTCCGCGAAATCACGACGAACCGTGCCGTGGATCTTCCGGTCTCGATGGGCAGCGGGGGCCCGCTCACGGTCTGGGTGAACGGCGAGAAAGTGCTGGCGGAAAACGTCGCGCGCTCGCCAGCACCGGATCAGACCAAACCGACACTGAGGCTCAAGGCGGGCAAAAACACGCTGTTGATCAAGGCGTGCTACGTCGAGGCAGGCCGATCTTTTTTCTTCGCTGCGACTCCGACGGAGAGCGTGGTTCCGCCGACGTTCGAGGATGTTTCCGACAAGGTCGGGCTCGGGCGGAATGGCATCGCGGGGCAACTGAAGGGAGATCGTCTCATCCTCGCGGATGTGGATGGAGATGGACGCACCGATTTTCTTTTCTGCGCCGGAAACGGAGTGCTCATGCTGAACAAGAAGGAGGGCTTCGTCGAAGTGAAGAATTCCGGGCTGGCGTTCCAGAGCGGACGGATCACACCGGCCTTCGGCGATTTCCTCGGGGACAAAACGATGGGGCTTTTCGTTCCGCAGTCCGGCGGCAACAAACTTTTTCGCAACGACGGAAAGGGCCACTTCACCGACGTGACCGCGAAGTCTGGCGCGCTTGCCGCCGCGACCGGGCAGGCCGCTTGCGCCGTGTGGGCCGATTTCAACAATCGCGGAAAACTGGATCTCATCGTTGGTTGCCTTCGCGGACCAAATCGCTTCTTCCGCAACAACGGCGACGGTACTTTTACGGACGCGAGCGAGGAGATCGGATTCCTTCAGCGGATATTCAACACGCGCGGCCTCGCCGCGATTGATTTCAACAAGGACGGCGTGCTCGACATCGTCTTCAACAACGAGGGCCAGGAATCCTGCGTCCTCATCGGCGATCCCCTGCGAGTAGCCGCCCCTTCCGTCGCAAAGCAATGATGCCCAAAGACACTCTTGGACCGCTGCGGAACACAGCCATCGCCCTGCTGTCCCTTTTCCTCTGTGCCTTCCCCCACCCCGCGTGCGCCGACTGGACCACCAGCCGCGGCAATCTCCAGCGCACCGGCAACCTCGACGCGCAGCCCGGCCCGAAGAAGCCGGGCGTCCTCTGGGCGTACAAGGCGGCGGAACATTTCGTCGCCTCGCCGGTGCCGGACGCGGGCACGCTGTATCTCGCGGGGCTCGGCGCGTTCGGCACGCCTTCGTTTCACGCATTCTCCGTGGATGGCGATGCCGCCGAGCGCGCGCTTTGGACGAAGGCCGCGCCGTATCTCAAATTGCCCACGGTCTCGCCGCCCGCGGTGACCGGCGGCTTCGTTGTGTTCGGGGACGGGATGCATCAAACCGATGGCGCGACGCTCTACTGCGTCCGCGCTGAAAACGGCCGGCCCGTGTGGCAGTATTCGGTCCCGGGCCACCTCGTCCATATGGAAGGCGCGCCGACCATCGAGAAGGATCGCGTTTTCATCGGCGCGGGCGAAGCGGGCGTGATCTGCGTGGAGTTGAAAAAGATCACGCTCGACGGACAGGATCAGGACCCGGCGGCGGTGCAGAAAATCATCGACCAGCGCTGGACCGAGATGACCGCGAAGTTTGCCGAGGCGAAAAAGAAGGACCCGGATTTTGCGATTCCGCCGAGCGAGGATGCGCTGCCAAAGCCTGCGCCAAAGCTCGTCTGGCAGCAGGGAAAGGGCGCGCTTCACGTGGATGCCTCGGTCGCCGTCGCCGGTGAGCGCGTGCTGGTCGCCTCGGCGTACATCGACGCCGACAAAGTCGGAAAGCGCGTGCTGGTCTGCCTCGGCGCCGCCGATGGCAAGGTGCTATGGGAAGCGCCGCTCACGCACAATCCGTGGGCCGGCCCGACCGTGGCGGGCAACACGGTGCTCATCGGGTGCAGCAGCATCCGCTTTGACAAAAAGCTGATCAAAGACGCGAAGGGCGAGGTGCTCGCGGTGAATCTCGAGAACGGCCAGATCAAATGGCGCAAGGAAGTGCCGGGCGGCGTGCTGTCGGCGGTCGCCGTCAGCAACGATCTCGCGGTCGCCACTTGCACCGACGGCACGGTGCGCGCGTGGGCCGTCGCCGACGGCGTGGAGAAGTGGACTTACAAGGCGGGCGAACCGTTTTTCGCCGGACCCGCGATCGCGGGCGGGAGCGTGTATGCCGCCGACCTCAAGGGAATCGTCCACGCGATCACGCTCGCCGACGGAAAAGCGGAATGGACGTTCAATGCCATCGCCGACCCCGCGGTGCAGGCGCCGGGAATGTTCTTCGGCTCACCGGTCGTCCATGGCGGCGACATCTTCCTCGCGACGTGCAATCTCGAGGGCGAGAACGCCGACAAGCCGTCCGTCGTCCTGTGCCTCTCCGACAAACTCGCCGGCGCCGCGGGAAGAGCGAGCGCGACGCTCATCATCGACAAGGCGAACCGGCGGATCACCGTACCCGCGAAGATCGCGCCGCGAAAACTGCCGAACCTGAAGGAGATCTACCCGTTGGAAGTCCTCGCGACATTCCCGACTCCGCGCGGCCAGAAGGCGCACGAAACGGTGGTGACCTTCGAAGCGAAACCGAGCGACATCCACAAGGCGCTCGAACAACTCGGCCTGAAACCGGGCAAGCCCGGCAAGGGCGAGGATGCCGTAGCCACGGGTCCCGAGGTGAGGATTTTCCTCGAACTGCCATCGGTCGCGGGAAAGTCGCGCATCGTTCCCATCGAGCCGACGATGATCGACATCCGCACCGGCAAGCGCATGCCTCCGCTCAAATGGCATTTCACCGGCTCGGCCATGCGCCAGCCCGATCCGGACAAGCCGGCCAAAGTTTACGGCGCGGATCTGAGTGGCACGCTCATCTCGATTTTTCCCGTGACGGATGAAACCGTCTTCCAGTCGGATTTGACGATGAAGGAAGAGTCGCTGCTGAAACTGGAGACGAACCAAAACATCCTGCCACCAGAGGGCACTGTGATAAAACTGAGGATCGAAGTGAAATGAAGAACGTCACTCCACAACGCCGCGCGCTGCCGTGGATGAGAGTCGTGCTTCTCGGCATCTGGACGACCGCCGTGATTGCATGCCGTCCTTCGCGCACCGTTAGCGGCAACACTCCCGAGGCGACGCCGCGCATTGCCGAAGAAAAATTGCGCGACCAATTGAATCCCGTCCACCAGCCGCCATCCCTGCGCGCAACGGCCTTCGTCGCACCGCCGCCGTGGAATCCGGCAACCATTTTCCCCGTGCCGATCCGCACATGGCTCCCTCCTGCCGAGACTCCGGAAAAGCCGGCTATCCTGTTTGCCGAGCAACGCATCGCCGCTGCGCCGACGAATTCACTGCGTGAAAATCCGCTGCTCGCGCCGATTGCGTCGCCGCCCGCATCGCTGCCCCTTCCTGCCGCGCCGCTCGCGCACGCCACGTCGCCAGATCCGGCGCGCGTCACGGTGTGGATCGCGACCGGTCCTGCGCCCGAAGCGCGGAGCCGCCCCCCGAATTGGGATCGCCCGCAACTCGCCAGCGATCCTACCGCCGGACTTTCGCGCGCGTTCGCGCCCTCCGCTCCATCCGGCCTGCGGGAGACTCCGCTCGCATTTCTTCGCCTGAACATTCCCGATCCCTTCGAGCAAATCGCCATCGCCGAACTTCGCAATCCGCCGCCGGAAAATGATCCGCCGGTGACGCCATTCACCCGCCCGGCGGTGACGTTGCCCGAGAGTTCCGTCGCTCCGGCCGGGAAGTAGATGCAGCGGGAGATGCGCTACGAGTTTCTGAACGCATTGCTTGACCCGAATCCGGACGGGAAGCAGATACAGCGGGAGATGCACTTCGGATTTCTGAACGCGTGAACGCATTGCTTGACCCGAAATTTGCGGTCATCCCGATCCTCGTGGGACCGTTGCAAGTTCTCATGGCCATGCTGCCGGCGATCCTCCTTGGCATCGGGAGCGCGCTGCTTGCGCTGTTCAAGCCGGCGACATTCAAGCTCGCGATCAAGTTGCTGTGGCGCGTGAAGGTCTCGCTGCTGATCGGGATCGTCGTCGTCAGCGGTTCGGTATTCGGCGCACGCGCGGTCTGGCGAAAGGCCACCAATGCGATCAGCACCGCCGAAACGGCAGCGCACGACTGGCCGACATTTCGCGGCAACGCGCAGCGCACCGGCGCGCTCCCGTCGGGTGCATCACCGCTGGCCGGCGGCATCCAATGGGCCTTCGCCGGCGAGGCGAAGACATTCCATTCGTCTCCCACAATCATCGGCAACCGGATCTACGCCACCTCGGCGGAAGTTGGGGTCTTTTCAAGTCGCGGCGCGATCTATTGCCTCGATGCGGACAAGGGTGGGGTCGTTTGGAAAAGTGTCCCCGACGGATATCGCGCGACGTTTTCATCGCCTTCCGTCTCGGGAAAATATCTCGTCACCGGCGAAGGCCTGCACCAGACGCGCGACGGGCGGATCATCTGTCTCGACGTCACGCGTCGGGGCGCAGTGCTCTGGAGTTTTGCCACGCGCAGCCATGTCGAATCCTCGGCAGCCATCGCGAATGGCCGCGCGTACATCGGCGCTGGGGACGACGGCTACTATTGCTTCCAACTCGAACCCGACGCGCAGGGAAAGCCGGTGATGGTGTGGCATCTCGCGGGCGAAAAATATCCCGATGCAGAAACCGCTCCCGTGGTGCAAGACGGGCGCGTGTACTTCGGCCTGGGTGTGGACGGCCAAGCCGTCGTGTGCGTGGATGCAGACACCGGCAAAGAGCTGTGGCGTGTCGCCACACCATCGCCGGTATTCACGCCGCCCACGATTGCGCACGGCAAACTTTTCATCGGGATGGGCCACGGGAATTTTGTCGAGAGCGAGGAGGAAGTCATCGCCGCGGCGCCGGATCGGCTGCGCAAGGCAGGAAAGACCGCGGAGCAGATCGCCGCGGCGTCGAGTGCGATGCAGGTCGGCGGCGAGGTCTGGTGCATTGATCTCGCGACTCAAAAAGTGGACTGGCGTTTCAAGACCGATCGAACGGTGTTCTCCGCAGTCGTCGCAGGCGAGGATCGCGTTTTCTTCTCCTCGCGCGACGGCACCGTTCACAGCGTCGGACTCGATGGCAAACCGCTCGCGACGTGGAACGCCCACACCCGCATCCTCGCGTCGCTCGCGCTCACCGGGTCGCACGTTTACGCCGTCACGGAAAATGGGCGGCTCTTCGCGCTGGAGCGGTCGGGCTTGCAACCGGCTTGGGAAACGAGCCTCGGATCAGCGGGAAGTTTTCTGAGTTCTCCGAGCGTTGCGCGCGGTCATGTGTATGTCGGCTCGCCCGAGGACGGGCTGCTCTGCATCGGTCATCCCGGCGGTCAGACTGCCGCGCCGATCTGGGCCGGGCATCTCGGCGGAGCGGGTGTCGGCGGCAACCTCGATGGGTCGAAACTCCCCGACCACGGCGATGCGATTTGGAAGCGAACAGAAGTCGTCACCGCTCCGGCGGCGGCGTTCAACAATCGGCTCTACATCCCGGTTGCTGGAACCACGCAAAACGGATTGCTCTGCCTGCCAATCAACGGGCGGGATCGCAAATCACCTGTCAAAGATTGGTTTTACAAAACCGCGAATGGAGTGACTTCCTCGCCTGCGGCGTCGGACAAGGGTGTTGCATTCTGCGATGGTTCAAAGGGCGCGACGGGCCGGAGGCTGCATTTCGTGAACGCATCGTCCGGCGCGATGTTGTGGTCATCCGAAGTGATGCCGGATTCGTTGGGCCTCGCGTGTCTCACGCACGACGCAGTAATCGCCGAAGATCAGCCCGGCCAGCTCACGGCGTTTGATTTGATTGGAAATGTGCGCTGGCGCAATGCCTCGGTCTTCCCCGCACTCGCGGGGCCGGTCACCGTCAGCGATTCGATCATCGTCGCCACCACCACCGATGCGCTGCTCGTGATGGACGAACTCGACGGCACAACGCTGTGGCGCGTCGTGCCCAAGGCAGCGCCGACGACAGGCCCGATAATTTTTCGCAATGCGATCCTCTTTGGAACAGCGACCGGGATTTCCGCGTGCAGCATCCTGCACGGAAAGCCGCTGTGGCACGCTTCCGTTGGCCCGATCAAATCTTCGCTCGCTCTCGGCGCAGATTTTGTGTCCGCGATTACCTCCGCGGGAGAACTCGTCATCCTCGACGCGCAGACCGGGGAGGTGCGCGCAAGACAGACGGGCGCGAATGCGGACATCTCGCCACTGCTCGCGGGCGACGCACTGCTCTACGTCGCAGCCGACGGGCTGATGCGCTACGATGTGGTGAACAAGACGAGCACGCGCTGGATCGGAAACGCCAATCTCGGTTCGCTGACGTCCCCGATGATCCTGTCCGGTTCGTCCGTCTATTTCGCGACCGACAAGCCCGCCTTTATCCGCGCGGGCCAACCCACGCCATGAGCACGCACCGCTGGGTCTATTCGTTCGACGAGACGATCGACGGCGACTCGCACGTCGCGCAATCCTTGCTCGGCGGCAAGGGCGCGAGCCTCGCTGCGATGAGTCGGGCCGGGCTGCGTGTTCCTCCGGGCTTCACGATTACGACCGATGCCTGCCGTCATTTCTACGAGCATGGGGAGCAGTGGCCCGGTGATCTCGAAGAACAGATCCACGCGCACCTGGCATCGCTGGAAAACAAAACCGGCAGACGGTTCGGCTGCGGCAGCGATCCGCTTTTTGTGTCGGTGCGTTCAGGCGCGGCCTCCTCGATGCCGGGGATGATGGATACCGTTTTGAATTGCGGAATCCATCCGGGACTCGCAGCGGAGGTCGGCGACACTCCGCGCTTCTGGCACGTCTGCGTGCAGTTCATCGAAGCGTTTGCGAAGACGACCGTCGGAAGTCCTCTCACCACGGCGGAGTTGTGCGAACCCTCCGCGACGCGTGCACGGCAGTTGATGGACGAATTCGCGACGCGCACGGGGCGTCCATTCCCGGCCACTCCGCGCGAGACTCTCAAGGAATGTATCAACGCCGTTTTCCGTTCATGGAATAGCGAGCGCGCGATTGCGTATCGCAAGCGCAACGACATCCGCGGACTCGCCGGCACTGCGGTAAATATCCAGGCGATGTTCCCGTCGCGAGTGTCGGGCATCGCGTTCACGCAGGATCCGAACGATCTCGCCGCGCAGGAGATCGTCATCGAAAGCTCGTATGGCCTCGGCGAAGCGGTGGTCTCCGGCGATGTCACGCCGGATCGTTTCCTCGTGAAGCGCGGCGATTTCACTGCGATCCAAACATTTTGCGGGAGCAAGGCCGGCGCTGTCTCCGCGCTCGGCGACACGACCCTGCACGACGCTGGTGCGCTCACGCTCTCGCCCGCGCAAATCGGCGAACTTTGCGCGCTGTGTCTGGCCGTTGAGACACACTTCGGCCAGCCGATGGACATCGAGTGGGGTTGGGCCGACGGGAAGTTTGCGCTGCTGCAATCGCGCGCAATCCGCGGGCTGGATATCGCACAGGATGCCGAGGTCGCGCGCGAGGAGACCGTCCTGCACCTGCGCCGGCTTGCTGGAAAAAAACAGCGCCTGTGGGTGACACACAATCTCCGCGAGACGCTGCGTGCGCCGACGCCGCTGACGTGGGACATCGTCCGCAATTTCATGAGCGGCTCCGGCGGCTTCGGGCTGATGTATCAGGACTTCGGCTACCGTCCTTCCGCAGAGGTCTGCGAGCACGGATTTCTCGAACTGATTTGCGGACGCATTTACGCGGACCCGGAGCGGCTGTCTCAGCTTTTTTGGGACGGTCTGCCGATGAGCTACGATTTGGCCGCCGTGCTGCGAAACAAGAACGCACTCGACCGCGCACCCACAAAATTCGACGCGGCGAAAGCCGACGAGCGACTGCTGTTCAAGTTGCCCGGTGCGATCCGATCGGTGCTCCGATCGTCGCGGAATCTGCAACGCTTGAGGAAGACTGCGAAGGACGTATTCGACCAGGAAGTCCTGCCGCCGTACCTCGAATACGTGCGTGAGCAGCGTGCAGAAAATCTGATGCGCCGCACGACGCCGGAAGTCGTGAACGAGGTACGCAACCGCTGCGAGCGGGTGCTGAATGCGTTTGGCAAGGAGTCGCTCAAGCCCGCGTTCTTCGGAGGCATCGCGCTGAATGCACTCGAAGCGCTGCTCGTGCAACTCATGGGCGAAGCAGAGGGCGCGCGTCTTGCAAGCACTCTGACGATGGCGCTCGAAAATGACTCCACGTACGAACAGGACGCGCTGCTTTTTCGAGTCGCCAAGGACGGAGCGAGCCTCGACGAGTTTATCGAACGTTACGGCCATCGTGCGGCGGGCGAGATGGAACTGTCCGAGCCGCGCTGGCGGGAGGACTCGACTTACTTGGAACAGGTCATCGCGCAGATCCGCCGTTCGCAGGGGCGCTCGATGACGGAGATTCATCGCGAAAACGTGCGCAAATTCGAGGAAGCGAAGAGCGCGCTTCCCGCGAGCCTGGCGAAGTGGGGCGGCAGTTCCTTCGCGGAGGAAATAGACGAGCATCTCGCCGAGGCGCGGGCGCTTCTTCCTTACCGTGAGACGGCCAAACATTTTTTGATGATGGGATACGAATTGATCCGGCTCGCACTTCTCGAGCTGGCCCGTCGGTGGGATACCGGCAACGACATCTTCTTTCTCCACCTCGATGAACTCGATCAGTTCGAGTCGCGCCGCGAGGAACTCCAGACCCAAATCTCGCGCCGGAAGACCCGCTGGAAATCGGCGCAACGGCTCGAATTGCCGGACGTGATTGATTCCGAACACCTGAGTCATCTTGGGATGCCGCGGGTATTTGAAAATGCGACTGAGTGGCAAGGCGATGCGGTCTCAGCCGGCGTGGCGAGTGGCACGGCGCGAATCGTATTCAATCCGCGCGAAGTCGAGGAACTCGGGACCGACTACGTCCTTGTCTGCCCTTCGACCGACCCCGGTTGGACGCCGCTGTTCATCAACGCCCGCGCGCTCATCATCGAGCGCGGCGGCGTGCTTTCGCATGGCGCGATTGTCGCGCGGGATTTTGGAATTCCCGCCATCGTCTGCCCCGGCGCAACCGGCTTCCTGCAATCCGGCGAGCGCCTCCACGTGGACGGCAACAGCGGAAAAATCACGAGGCTCGGAAACACCTGACATGCTCGAACGGCTCAACAACTGGATCGTTTCTGTGATGGACGTTCTCCTCGGCTGGCTGCTGCGCTTACCATCGGATCTGCAGTTGATCGTCGTCGCGCTCGGTTCCGCGATCATCCTCACCGCCGTCCGGGTCTGGACGAGCAACCAGGAGCTCCTGCGCCGCTGCCGGGATGACAAAGCCCGGCTGAAAATACTCCTTCGCGAGGCGAAGGAACGCAAAGACCGGACCGCGGTGCAACGCCATCGGAGCACTCTCGGGATGATCGCGATGAAGCAACTTCGCCAGGAAGGCCGGCCGCTGCTTGCATCGCTGCTTCCCATCGTGCTGCTCGCGACGTGGGCGTTTGCTCGCCTTGAATTTCACCCGCCCTCGGCCAATGAGCCCGTGGAGTTCAGCGCGTATTTTCCAATCTCCGCAGCCGGCAGGATCGCGCACATCGCGCCGGGTGAAGGCGTGGTTGCAGCAAATGGCTGGCTCCAGGAAATTGCCGCTGTAGCCGATCAAGGTCCCGCACACGGAATGGCAACGTGGCAACTGACTGCGTCGGCGCGAGCAGAACCGCATCGCCTCCAAATTCGTTTTGACCATCGGACATTTGAACATGCCATCCGCACTGGTGCCCGCACTTACGAGTCACCCGTGCACGCGCACGACGAGCACGGTCTCACGACCGAGGTGAAGCTGAGGCCGGTGAAATTATTCGGCGTCGTGCCGGGCATTCCCGCACTTCACATTCCACCCTGGCTGATGGCCTATCTGCTGCTCGTCGTTCCGTCTGTGTTCATCTTGAAAAGGGTGTTCAATATTTACTGAGCGGAGTCACGCAGGAGTCATCGTGTCCGTGTCGCGCCAGAGCGAATCGCGGAACAACCACGCGAGCGCGAAGCGGGTCAGCATCTTCTTGCGACCCAGTATCTCAAGGCGGCCTCGCTTACGTCCAAAAGGCTTGTGGAGGCGGCTTCGCTAGGAGAAGCATTCCGCTACCCCATGGATTTGGTCGAATCAAAGCAACGCATTGTCCCGCTGGAAAATCGGCATCCGTGGGAATTGGCGCGGTTGGAGGCGATCAAGCGCATCATCCGCGAATTTGTTCAACTCAACCCCGGCGCGAACATTCTGGACGTCGGTTGCGGCGATTCCTTCCTCATCTCGCAGGTCGCGAAGGAGTATCCCGATGCGAACTTCTTCGCCGTGGACACCGCACTGACACCGGAACTCGTGGAGGCGCATGCAAAAGCCTGGCCGGCCAAGAATCTCGCCACGTTTCAAGACTTGGAGTCGGCGGGCCGGTCGCTGGGCGACAGCAAGGTGTCGCTCATTCTGCTTCTGGATGTGATCGAGCACATCGAGGAGGACGTCGAATTCCTCCGTCACCTTCAGACATTCCCGTTCGTCACGGACAACACGACGATCATCATTACCGTGCCGTCGTTTCAGGCGCTGTTCTGCTCGCACGACAAGTTCCTCGGGCATCACCGCCGGTACACGAACCGCATGCTCAATGAGCGCATCGCCAAGGCCGGGTTGCATCCGATGAAGACCGCTTATTTTTTCTCAAGCCTGCTGCCGTCGCGGTTCTTGCAGTTGCTGAAGGAAAAGTGCCTGAAGTTCATGCCCAAACTCACCAGCGGGTTGGCCGAGTGGAAGGGGAACAAAGCTCTGGCGTCGGTTCTGAAGCGTGTCCTGATGTTTGATTTTCGGGTGAACTGGCGCCTGAACCGGATCGGAATCAACATCTGGGGCTTGTCGAACATCACGGTTTGCAAGACCGCGCAGCCAAAGGTGGAAGCAGGCAAGTCGCCCGTCGCCAAGCTGCATTTGCGCAAGGAGAAACTCTGAGTCGCATGCGCCGCCTCCGATTGAGCGGCCTTACGACGTGGTTTTCTCTTCGGTGTCGCGCCAGAGCGAATTCCTGAAAACCCACGCGAGCACGAAGACGACGAACAACACTGTGCCGATTTGCTGGATGGACATGGACCACAGATCGCGCCGGCGTCCTGCGAATGAGATGAATGCCGCGCCGCCAATGAGGATCGTGAGCGCGGTCGCAGCAAGGGCGCGCATCCATCGCGGAAACGGGCGGCTGAATGCCTCGACCGCTGCGAGCGAGATTGCAGGCGCGAGCATGATGTAGGTGGCGGATTCCGTCGCCGGGCCGAGCAGCAACATCCAGCAGGACGTCAGCGTGAAGATCATCGTGAGCTGCCGGTCTGTGCCCCACTTTTTGAGGCGACCGAAAAGGACCAGCGCCGCGATGCACGCGCCGCCGGAAATCTGGATGAAGAAGTAGAGCCGCAGGTTCAACTCGATGCCGCAGGCATAGAGCAGCGTCCAAAGGTCACGCGGCCTGTTCATCACACTATAGTGCCGTTCGTCCACGGAGCGGGTGCTCACCCAACTGTGGTATTGTTCGAGCACGTAGGATGGCTTTTGCAGCACGAACGAAAGCGCACCGAGCGCCAGCAGTGCCGCGCCCAGCCGCCAGATGAACTGCTTTGGGAAAAGCACGGCCAGCAGTAGGCCCGCCGCGAGCGGGTAGATTTTCAGGTAAGTGACGACTGCGATGCACAGCGCCGCCAATGCCCAGCGTGAGGCGCGCGATGCGATCAGCCCAAACATCACAAGCGCGATCACGAGCGGGTTCGATTGCGCGTTATTGATGCTGCCGACGGAAAGCGGCAGCAGGATGAGAAACACCGAGGCATGATATTTCGCGGGGATGCGGCTCGTCCCCTCACGCAGCCACATGAGTACCGCCATGAGGTATACGGCAACGACAGTCGTGCGCCAGAGGAGGTTCGCCAGCCACAGGGGCAGCAATGCAAGCGGGGAAAAAAGCCCCGCCACGAGCGGGCTGTACAGGTAATCATGCCCGGCATAGAGATCCTGGCTGTGCATCCAGTGGTCGCCCGCAGTGTGGAAGATCGGGAACACCGTGCCGCTCGCCGGCTTCAGCAGCGAGCGGATGAGCACGCCGATGATGAGCGCGGCCCAGAGTGTGATCACGGTCGCCCACGCCTTTCGGCGGTGCCTTTCGTCGTCGGTCAGGGGCGCTTCCATTGCAATGTCTGTGTCATGTTCCAGACGACCGTAGTCGTTTCCGTTTGCGGCGCACAAATGGAAAACTTCCTCGCGCGGTTGACCGGCGCGCATTCCGCCACTACATCGCCCGTCCCGCAAACCGCACCCGCATCATGGCATTCCTCAACGACAACTACTCGAAGCTCAAGGCCGGCTACCTTTTCCCCGAAATCGCACGGCGCGTGAAGGCGTTCACGGACGCGAATCCGGACGCGGCCAAGCGCATGATCCGCTGCGGGATCGGCGATGTGACGGAGCCGCTGCCGGAGGCGGTGCGCGCGGCGCTGCACAAGGCGGTGGATGAGATGGGCGTGCGCGAATCGTTCAAGGGCTACGGGCCGGAGCAGGGCTACGATTGGCTGCGCAAGGCGATCGCGGAAAATGATTACCGCGCGCATGGTATCGAGGTGGCGGATGATGAGATCATCGTGAGCGACGGATCGAAGTGCGACACCGGCAACATCCTCGACATCCTCGGCGCGAAGAACGTCATCGCTGTGACCGACCCGGTGTATCCCGTGTATGTGGACACGAATGTGATGGCCGGCAATACGGGCGACGCGGATGCGCGCGGTGCGTATGCAGGCCTCGTTTATCTCGAAGGCAATGAGGCGAACGGTTTCGTCCCCGCGCCGCCGACGCAGCATGTGGATGTCATTTACCTCTGCTCGCCGAACAACCCGACGGGCGCCGCCGCGACGCGCGCGCAGCTCGAAGCGTGGGTCGCGTATGCGCGCGCGAACAACACGCTGATCCTCTTCGATGCGGCGTATGAGGCCTACATCAGCGAGCCTGGCATCCCGCATTCGATCTACGAGATTCCCGGCGCGCGGGAGTGTGCGATCGAGTTCCGCAGCTTCTCGAAGAATGGCGGATTCACGGGCGTGCGCTGCGCATTTGTCGTGGTGCCGAAGACGCTCATGGCTACGACTGCGTCGGGTGAAAAGAAGGCGCTGCATCCGCTGTGGCTTCGCCGGCAGACGACGAAGTTCAACGGCGTCGCCTACATCATCCAGCGCGCTGCGGAGGCGCTTTATTCTGCCGAGGGCAAGGTGCAGGTGCGCACGCTGATCGAAAATTACATGGGCAACGCGCGCGTGCTGCGCGACGCCGCGCAGGCTGCGGGATGGAAGACGTGGGGCGGCGTGAATGCGCCTTACATTTGGGTGAAGTGCCCCGGCGGTCTCGGCTCGTGGGAGATGTTCGACAAGATGCTGAATGAGGCGAACGTCGTGATCACGCCCGGCGCGGGATTCGGTGCGGCGGGCGAGGGATATTTCCGCATCAGCGCGTTTAATTCGCGCGCGAATGCGGAGGAGGTCGCGCGGAGGATCAAGGGGCTGAAGGTGTAGATGGGGTGCTTTGGACTTTGTGCCGGCGGTAGGGTCGAAAGACGGACGCGCATTCGGATTCTCACGGCGCCTGCGGCGGGCTCAACGCCCAACGTGCAACGTTTAAAGCCCAACATTTAACGATCTTGTTGCTGAGCGGCGGCTGGGATCTGGTGGCTTTTGCTACGGCAACGGCATGCCGCGGGCGGCGGTGAGGAGCGAGTACCATTCGCTGCGCGACAGTTCGATCGAGTCGGCGAGTACGGCTTCGCGGATGCGATCGGGGTTTATGGTGCCGATGATCGGCTGCATCCGCGACAGGTGCTTCAAGAGCCATGCGAGTGCGATGGCAGCGTGGGTCACGCCTTTTTCCGTGGCGAGTTTTGCGAGGAGCGACTGGAGTTTCTCCGCGCGAGCGTCCTTTGCGGCGGTGAGGAGCGCGCCTTTTGCGAGTGGGCTCCATGCCATCGGGGTGATGCGTTCGGCGACGCACTGGTCGAGAGTGCCGTCGTCAAGACACGAGAGCGCGCCAAGGCTCACTTCGATCTGATTGACAATGAGAGGCCGCGGAAAATTCTTTTGCAGCGCGGTGAGCTGCGATGGACGGAAATTACTGACGCCGAATTCGCGTGCTTTTCCCTGTGCATGGAGCTGTGCGAATGCTGCGGCGATCTCGAGCGGGTCGCCGAGGAAATCGGGGCGGTGGATCATGAGCAGATCCACATGGTCGGTCCCGAGGCGCTTCAGCGAACCTTCTACGGACTCGATGATGTAGGCGGCGGAGGAATCGTAGCAATGCACGCGGCCATCCCAAGGCGGGCAGATGCCGCATTTGGTCGCGAGGACGATGCGTTCGCGCATGCCTGGCGTGTCGCGCAGCACTTTGCCGAAAATGCGTTCGCACTCGCCGCGTCCGTAAATGTCGGCGTTGTCGAAGAGCGTGAAGCCTGCATCGAATGCGGCGCGCACGGCCCGCATCCCGTCGCGGTCTTCGAGCCGCAGGCCACCTTCGCTTCCGGCGAGCCGCCAGCAACCGTAGGCGAGGCGCGTGCAGGTGAGGGGACTGGTGCCGAGGGTGAGTGTCTGCATCGCTGGGAGGGTAGGGGAACGAACGTCCGACATCCAACATTGAACATCCAACATTCATCGGTTGACGCATTTCGATCAGAGGTCAGGTGATGTCCGTTTTTAACAGCCTGCCCCGGAAAAGCTGAAACCCCCCGGGCCTTGCGGTCCGGGGGGCTCAGTAGCCCAACCAAATGGTGATGCGTCCGGGTCAGTTTGAGGCGACCGGCGACTTGCGCTTGCTGGCGACCTGCGCGAGGCCGACCTGCGTGGCGGAGTGGGGGAAAGTGCTGCCCTTGCTGTAGCTGTAGAGCGGGATGTAGCGGTTCTCGGGGAGCGAGTCGGCGGGGATGGGCGCGCTTTTCAGCGTGCAGTCCAGCAGCCACCAGCGGCCTTCGTTTCTCCACAGCACCCAGGCGTGGCTGATGCGGACGCCGGCCTCGGTCTTGCTGATGACGAAGCGCACGTCGCTGTCACCGAGCTGGCTGCACAGCCAGAGGGCCTTGTCCTTGCAATCGCCGGAACGCTTCGCCGCCGTGGTCTGAGGCATGGCGGCCACGTAGGGGTTTTCCATGCGGTAATGAAAGCCGCGGCCCTGGATCATGAGTTTCTTAACCTGTTCCATACTGGGCTTTTGCTGGCCGAGCTGGGAGAGGACCGTGCGAACCGGGCTCATGTAGCGGTCGTAGGGCGTGGAGTTCGAGGGAGTGCCGATGTCGAAGGCGGCGGCAGTGAATTTTGCGGTGAGGAGAAGGGCTAGCGAGAAGATTGAGGTTTTCATGGCGATAAATACTAGAAATACCATGATTACCAAGCTGGCAGCGTGCCAACCGCGTCTGAGAAAACAGCAAAAATTATAATTTCTATATTCCGCAATTGTGCGCTCGGCTCCGAACGCATTCATCCGCGTGTCGCCGCTTTCCGGCGTGCCGGTGCAAAACGCCCGCGCGGGGCATCCGTGAAAGACCCATTCCACCCGAACGCGACCGTGACATCACAACCCCAGACAT
>BJFP01000013.1 GCA_014189875.1 Verrucomicrobiota bacterium
GTTGAGGTAGGCATCCTCCAGCACAGGATCAATGTTACAGAGCGCTTCCACGAGTTCGGCGCGCGCAGCCTCCACGATTACCTTGCCTGCTTCATCGAGGTCTTCGACGTGATAGGTCGAGCCCATCGAGCTGTCGTCCGCATAAAGCACGGCCTTGCGGTTGATGATGTCGTACTGACCTTTCAGATAATCTTCCGCACCGATTGGGATGAGCACCGGCCAGGCATTCGCCTTCAGCTTGGTGCGCATGTCGTTGATCGCATTGGCGAAGTTCGCACCCGTGCGGTCCATCTTGTTGACGAATGCAATGCGCGGAACGCCGTATTTCGTCGCCTGACGCCACACCGTCTCGGACTGCGGCTGCACACCGGCCACCGCGCAGAACACTGCAATCGCGCCGTCCAGCACGCGGAGCGAACGCTCCACTTCGGCCGTGAAATCCACGTGGCCGGGCGTGTCAATAATGTTGACCCGCATCTTCTGGTTCTCGTAAAGCTTCAACACGCCATCGTGCTTCTTCTGCTCCCAAAAACACGTCGTGGCCGCCGAGGTAATCGTGATGCCGCGCTCGCGCTCCTGCTCCATCCAGTCGGTCACAGTCGTGCCCTCATGCACCTCGCCGATCTTGTGGATCATGCCGGTGTAAAAAAGGATGCGCTCGGTCAGCGTCGTCTTGCCGGCGTCAATGTGCGCGGCGATTCCGATATTGCGCGTCTTCTCGAGCGGATACGCACGACCAGGCGAATTCGGGTTTGAAGTTGGTTTTGCAACGACGGCGGAAGACATATAGTAACTCGGCGAGTGTTAGTTTCGTCGGGGGACTAGAACCGGAAATGCGCGAAGGCGCGGTTTGCCTGCGCCATCTTGTGGGTGTCGTCACGCTTCTTGATCGCGTTCCCCTGCCCTGCGGCGGCTTCCTTCAATTCATTCGCGAGCGCCTTCTTGAACGATCCCTTGCGTGCCGACGCATAGTTCACGATCCAGCGGAATGCCAGCGCGACTGCGCGGGCCGGCGCGACTTCCATCGGCACCTGATAAGTTGCACCACCGACGCGGCGACTTTTGGTCTCGAGGCGCGGTTTCACGTTCTCAACGGCCTTGTTCAGCGTCTCGAGCGGGTCCACGACATCGCTGCCCTGGCGGCTCTGCTCGATGGCGTCATACACGACGCGCTCTGCGAGCGACTTCTTGCCGCTTTTCATCACCGTCCCGATGAGACGGGCGACGAGGGGCGAGCCATAGCGGCTGTCCAGTTTTTCTTCCTTATGAATGACGCGACGACGACGTGACATGAGTTGCGGAAAGTTGAGTGGTGAAAGTTGAGAGTTGAGAGGCGTGCCTACTTCTTCTTCTTACCAGCCTCCGCGGCTGCGGCACCGGCCTTCGGACGCTTGGCTCCGTACTTCGAACGACTGCGGCGGCGACCTTCCACCCCGAGGGAGTCGAGCGTGCCGCGGACGATATGATAGCGGACACCGGGAAGATCCTTCACACGACCGCCACGCACGAGGACGATCGAATGCTCCTGCAAATTGTGCCCCTCGCCGGGAATGTAGGCGATCACTTCAAAGCCATTCGTGAGGCGGACCTTCGCGACTTTACGGAGCGCGGAGTTCGGCTTCTTGGGCGTACGCGTCATCACCTGAAGGCACACACCGCGGCGGAACGGGCAGTTCTTCAGCGCGGGCGACTTCGACTTGTATTTGACCTTCGTGCGTCCGTGACGGACGAGTTGGTTGATGGTTGGCATGAAAAGATTCGGTAAACGTTCGCCCCAAAGTCCGACCCGACTGGGCCCTTTGACATCCGATGAAGGACAACAAATCCGCCGTGGTTTGGTGCGAACCACCTACGGCGGGGGCGCGGACAGTAGGAATCGCGCGAGCGTTGGCAAGCACTTTTCTTTATTTCCGCGTTTTTTCTTTTTCTCCTCATCCGGCGACACGTCCTGCGGTGTCCAAACTCGGGGCCGGCATCTTAGATGCCCTGCCCGTCGCCGGGAAACCGCGGTGCGCGTTGTTACGCCAGAGCGCGGAGAAAAATGGACGCGCTGTTTAGTTGACCTCCTGGCACTCGGCAAGAACTTTCTGAAAATACTTTTCACCCCCTCGGCGGAACGCGCACCGGAGTTGTGCTTTCGCCCGCAAAATCGTGCTCCACGGGAAGCGGCTGCGGAATCCGGACGGTTCGACGCGCTGAAGCGTGGGACTACTTTGCCAGCGCCTGCTCACGCTCGGCGAGTGTGGCTTGGGCCTTGGCGAGAACGGGCGAGCCGAGGCGGGTGTAGATTTCCACCGCGCGCCGGGCGTAGGGCAGGGCCTCGGCGGCCTTCCCCTGCCGCACGAGGGCGTGGGCGAGGCGGCGGTTGTCGAGGGCGATCAATTCCTGGCGGTGGACGGCTTCAGACAAAGGCAGGGCCTCACGCGCCAAGGTCTCGGCGGCCTGCCAGTCCTCCCGGTCCAAGGCTAACGCAGCCAAATTGCCGGTCATTCCAAGAACGCCTTCAGCCCATCCGACGGCGCGGGCCACGCGCAGCGCCTCACGACAATGCCCCTCCGCCGCAGCACGATCACCGGTAGCGCTCTCTGCATCGGCCAAGGCGCTCAAGCCGATGGCCACGTCCACGCTCTCCGCAGCGAGACTGCGGTCCAGTTCAAACGCCTCGCGGTAGGCGGCGAGTGCGGCGGGATATTCCTCGTTTAAATCATGGCCGATGCCGCGAAAGCGGATGGCGATAGCGCGCTCGCGGGCACCTGTCTTCGCCCGATCCCAATGCGCCGCAACCCGCTCGGCGCAGGTGAACACGGCGTCGGCCTGGTCGCGCATAGAGTGAATGTAGCCAGCGTCTTTGGCGCGCCAGCCGGCACGATTGTGGTCGGCGGTGGCCACGGCCCTAGCTTCGGCTTTCTCGCAGAGGGCGAACCATTCATCCCAGCGGCCCTGGAATTCGAGGAAGTCCGAAAGCGCAGTGCACACGGCCTGGAGGCGCGCATTGTCGCCAGCGAGGAAGAGGGACAAGGCGGGGGCGATGCCGGGCCAGGCGGCTTCGAGAACGGGAAAGCGGTCGTGTTTTTCCAAACCATTTTCCATGATGAGCGCATAGGCGCGCTTTTCCAGCCGGTCGCCGGTTTCCGCCACCACCTCGGGCTTTTTCTTCCGCAGGAAGTCCGCAACCATGGGCACGAGGGTGAAGGTCTTCAGCTCATCGGCGGGGACGGCGAGGGAGCGGACGGTGAGTTTGCGCAGCGCGCGGTCGGTGTCCGGCTCCGGCAGCCCGGCGATGGCGGCGACGTGTTCCACTTTGGCCGGGAGCGTGAAGTAGGTGAGGGCGCAGAGGGCCTGGGTCTCGGCGGCGTCGAAATCCTCCACGAGATCGCCGAAGACGAATTCGAGCGGGTCAGTTCCCTCCGGGCAGGAGCGGATGAAGTGCAGCGCGTCGGTGAAGGTGAGGCAGTGGCCGCGCCCGAGCTGGCCGGCGGTCTCGCGGTAGAGGACGAGGCGCTCAGCCTCACTCGTGCGCGCCAGGATCGGATTGTGCGTGGCGAGTTCGGCGAGGGTGGCGAGCGCGGCCTCCTCGCTGAGTGCTTCGAGGATGAGTTCCTCCGCGCCGGAGCCGATGCGCCCGCGGCTGGTGAGGATGGCCTTGCAGCCGGCGGGCAGTCTCTTGACGAAGTTGAAAACGGTGTCGCGCTCGCGTTTGAGGAGGCTTTCGAGGTTGTCGAGGACGAGGAGGGTCTGCGTGCCGCGCAGTCTGTCCAGCAGCAGGCGCGGGCGCTGGTCCTCGGGAGCCTTGGCGATGTCGTCGCAGCCGAGTTCGCGGGCGAGTTCGTTGAGGAGTTCGACGAGGCCGGAGAGGATGAAGCCGCTGAGGTCGCGCACGCCGTCGTCATCGAGCTCGCGGTTCTTCAGGGAGATGAAGATGATCTTTTTAAAGACCTCCGGCGCTCGGGGCCGCAAAGACGCGTACGCGGCGAAACTCAGCCCTCGAATTTCCTCACCACCACCGTCGCATTGTGCCCGCCGAAGCCGAAGCTGTTATTGATCGCCACGCGCACCTTTGCTTCGCGCGCAGTGTGCGGGACGTAGTCGAGGTCGCAGCCTTCGCCGGGGTTGTCGAGATTGATGGTCGGCGGGATGACGCCCTCCTGCAGCGCCTTCGCACAGACGATGGTTTCGACCACGCCCGCCGCGCCGAGCAGGTGGCCCGTCATGCTCTTGCTGGAGCTCACTTGGAGCTTCTTCGCGTGCTCGCCGAATGTGAGCTTGAGCGCCTTCGTCTCGCACACGTCGCCCATCGGCGTGGAGGTGCCGTGCGCGTTCACGTAGTCCACGTCGGAGGGGTTCAGCCCGGCCTTGCGCAGCGCCATCGCCATGCAGCGCGCGGCACCCTCGCCCTCGGGCAGCGGCGCGCTCATGTGGTACGCATCCGCGCTCAGGCCGTAGCCGATGATCTCGGCATAAATTTTTGCGCCGCGCTTCTTCGCGTGCTCGAGCTCCTCGATGACGACGATGCCCGCGCCTTCGCTCATCACGAAGCCGTCGCGGTCGCGATCCCACGGGCGGCTCGCCTTTGCCGGCTCGTCGTTGCGCGTGCTCAGCGCCTTCATCGCGGCGAAACCTCCGACTCCCATCGGCACGATCGTGGACTCGCTCCCGCCAGCCACGAACACATCCGCATCGCCCTCGCGAAGCATCCGCCACGCCTCGCCGACGGAATGGGCGCTCGTCGAGCACGCGCTGGTCGTCGCGTAGTTCGGCCCCTGCAGGCCCCACTCCATGGAGACGGTGCCGCTCGCCATGTTGCTGATGAGCATCGGGATCACGAATGGTGAGAGCCGGCCGGGGCCCTTTTGCAGGAGCACAGTGTGCTGCGCCTCAAGCGTCGCGAGACCGCCGATGCCGCTGCCGATCATGCAGCCGAAGCGCTCGGGATTTGCGACCGGCGCGGTGATGCCCGCATCCTCCATCGCGAGCCGCGCCGCGCCCACGGCGAGCTGCGTGAAGCGGTCCGCGCGCCGCACATCCTTGGGTACCTTGAAAAATTTCACCGGTTCGAATCCGCGCACCTCGCCGGCGATCTTGCAGTCGAACGCCGCCGTGTCGAACTGCGTGATCGGCCCGATGCCGCTCACGCCGTTCGTGATGTTGCTCCAAAAAGTCTGGATGTCATTTCCCACTGGCGTGAGGACTCCCATCCCGGTGATGACGACGCGGCGTTGTTGGCTCATTCGGTTGCTTTCAAAAGGGCGCGCACTCTCCGCACGCCGGCGCTGCGTGGCAAATGGAAAGTGCCCGCACGCGGCGGCAATGTTCTTCCAAGCTAGTGGGCGGCAGGATGCCCGTCATCCGCGGACATCGTTTTGCACGCAGCTGGGGCATGAAAAATCGCGCTGACGGGCGACAGCAACTCCAGGGTGGAGCACGCGACTCGCGTGCCGTTTCCGGCGACCCGCCGGAAACACCGCGTAACTCGCAACTTCAAGCGGAACCGCCAGGCATTTTTCAGACGCCGAGGCGCGGAGGAATGGAGAGAGGGTCGCAGAGCAGTTTTGACGCGTTCCTCTGCTTGCCTCCACAATCCTCCTCTGCGCCTCTGCGTTTCAAACGGGCATCCAAATCTGAACGCTGATTCGAAACACGCGCGCATCGAGCGTCTGCGGCGGGTCGCCGCAGACAGCACGCGAGTCGCGCCCTCCACCCGGGATTTTGCGCTCAACACATGCGTGGATTTTGCCGTCTCTGCCCCCTCACTTCGCCGGTGCGGGCGCGGCGGGCTTCGGCGCGGCGGGCTTGCGAGCGCCCTTCGGATCGAGATTCGCTGCAAGATCCTCGTCGGTGATTTTCGACTCGATGCCACCCGTCGGCACCTCGCCCTTCGCGCTCCACACGATCGCGTTCAGCACGAGCTTGCGCTGATCCGCATTGCCCCAGCCCTTGTGAACATGTCCGCCCGTGAATCCGAATCCGCGGCCGCCGTCCTCGCGCTGCACGGCCCATGCGACATGCTGCGGCACCTTGTTCTTCACTTCCTCGCGCACGGTGGGATTGCCGCTGTGCGTGCCATCGGCGCGGCTCATCGTGCTATCCGGCACGATGGAAGTGAGGATGGGCGTCACGCCCTTCATGCCCTCGCGGAAGCGCATGTGAAAGTACCACTCATCATTCGTGCCAAACGGATTCACGCCGCTCGTGATCGCGTGCGCGGGCAGCGACTTGAAGCCCGCATCCCAGTGCGGATTCACGCTCCAGTTTTTCTCGAAATATCCGCCGAGCCAGTCCGTGAATTCGGGCCCGCCCTTTTCCTTCTCCACCTCCACCGCGTAGTGCAGGCAGACGAAGCCGCAGCCGCGCTTCATCTCCTTGCCGAGCTGCGCAAGGTGATTCGGCGACGCCGCGGGATGTCCCCCGCCGCCGTCGGAATAAATCACCACCGTGTCCGCCTTCGCGAGTTCCTCCGCGCTCGGCCATTCGGCGTTCAGGTGAAATTTCACATCCACGCGATCCGCCGCGCCCTGCCCGAGGCACTTCGCGAGGAGCTGGATTCCCGCATTATGCTCGTGCTCGCCCGGCCCGTGCGAAGGCCTGCCGGCGATCATGAGGACGTTCTTTTTCGCATCAGCGGCAAAGACGGAAGCGCCCAGCGCGGCGCAAAACAGGACGAGGAGAGGGAGTTTTTTCATAGGAGTTTTTTGTTTGGTGGAGAATCAACCCGGAGGCGAGGAAGTTCTTGGAAACTGTGAGCGAAAACGCGCGGGCACAGCCTCGTAAACCTCCCGCCGATCAGCGCTGCTCGGTCCCCGACGTCCGGCGATTTTCCGCAGACCGCTCCGCAGCCTGCTTGCGCTCCTTGCGAAGTTTTCGCGCACGACGGTAGCCGACGAGCTTGCCGCGCTGCTCGTCCCACAGGCGGAACGTGAGCGACTTCAGGCTCTTGAAAAACGTGAGCGGCTTCACCTCCTGGAACATCGGATCCGCATCGTGGCAGCTCTCGAGATTGTAGTTCGGAATGCGCGGGCTGAGGTGGTGGATGTGGTAGAAGCCGATGTTGCCCGAGAACCACTGCAAGATTCTCGGCAGCTTGTAAAATGAGCTTCCCTCGAGCGCGGCGGCCTTGAAGTCCCAGTTCTCATCGCGCTCCCAGTACACGTCCTCGAACTGGTGCTGCACGTAAAACATCCAGATGCCCACGCCGCCGCCCACCGTCACGATGACCAGATGGATGAGCAGATAGGCCGTGATGCCGAAGCCCCACCCGCGGTGAATCGAAAAGAGCCAGCTCAATCCCGCGGCAATCCCGAGCACCGCGAGATTCATCCAGATCACCGACCAGCGCTCGCGCGCATTCGCCTTCGGCGAGTAAAAGCGCTGGTGGATCATGAACAAGTAGATCGGCGCGATGACGAATAGCACCACCGGATTGCGCGCCAGCTTGTACGAGAACCGCTTCCAACGTGACGCCTGCAGGTATTCCTCCACGGTCATCGTCCACACGTCGCCCGTGCCACGCCGGTCCAGCGAGCCCGCGCTCGCGTGGTGAATGGAATGCTCCCACCTCCAATGATAATACGGCGTGAGCGTGAGCGCGCCGGTGACGAATCCGACAATGTCATTCGCCAGCCGCGACTTGAAATACGACCCGTGCCCGCAGTCGTGGAAGATGATGAAAATCCGCACCGTGAACAGCCCCGCGAGCATCGCGAGCGGCAGCGTGATCCAGTACGACCACGACATGCTGAAGCTGAAATACATCAGAACCCACAGCCCCGCGTACGGCCCGATCGTGTTCACGAGCTGCCACACCGCGCGCGGCACGGACGGCTCCTGGTACTTCAGCACGACGGCCTTCCAGGACGCTGCGGTCTGCTGTTTCGGGTGGGTTTGCGGTTTGGTTCCCGCGTCTTCGGTCGTATTCACAACATGACATTTGCCACACAAGCAGTCGCGACGCACGACGAACCTTGTGAATTTTTTCCCGCATCTTGCCGGATCGGGAGAAAGCGTTGACCGCGACGAGCGTGCAGCATCACAGCCCGAGATCAGAGAGCCCCGGATGATCATCCGGCCTGCGCCCGAGCGGCCAACGATACTTCCGCTCCTCCTCCCGGATTGGCAGGTCATTAATGCTCGCGATGCGCCGCTGCATGAACCCTCGCCCGTCGAACTCCCAGTTCTCATTCCCATACGAGCGGAACCACTGCCCCGAGTCATCGTGCCACTCGTACGCGAAGCGCACCCCGATGCGATTGCCGTGAAACGCCCACAGCTCCTTGATCAGCCGGTATTCGATCTCACGCGCCCACTTCCGGCGCAGGAACGCCGCAATCTCCGCGCGCCCCGACAAAAATTCCGCACGATTCCGCCACACGCTGTCCGGCGAGTACGCGAGCGCCACGCGCTCCGGCTCACGCGAATTCCAGGCGTCCTCGGCCATGCGGACCTTTTGCGCGGCGGTCTGCGCATCGAATGGCGGCAACGGGGGTCTCGGGCTTTCGCTGGTGCTCATGGCGAAAAGCGTGGCGCATTTTCGCGACGACGCCAAGCGCGAGGCACACGAACAAACCGCGAATCATGATTGCCAAAGTGCTCAGTGCTCAGTTCTCAGTGCGCAGTGTTCGGAGCCGCGCGTAAAAATCCTGACTGAGCACTGAGAACTTTCCCATCCATGCCCGCCATCACCGCCAGCGGCCTCACGAAAATCTACCGCACCTATAAAAAACGCCCCGGCCTCGCGGGCGCGGTGCGCGGGCTTTTCAAGCGCGATTACGAGGAGGTGCGCGCGGCGGACGGCGTGAGCTTTTCCATCGAGGAGGGCGAATGCGTCGGCTTCCTCGGGCCGAATGGCGCGGGCAAGACGACCGTGCTGAAAATGCTCAGCGGCCTGCTGCATCCCACGAGCGGCGACGCGCGCGTGCTCGGCCATGTGCCGTGGAAACGCGAGGATGCGCTGAAGCGGCAATTCTCGCTGCTCATGGGGCAGAAAAATGCGCTGTGGTGGGACCTCCCCGCGCGCGAATCACTGGAGCTGAACCGCGCGATCTACGGCATCGAGGAGAAGCGTTTCCGCGAAGTGGTCGGCGCGCTCACGGAGATGCTCGATGTGAAGGACAAGCTCGACGTGATGGTGCGCGAACTCAGCCTCGGCGAGCGCATGAAGCTGGAGCTCATCTCCGCGCTGCTGCATTCGCCCAAGGTGCTTTTTCTCGACGAGCCGACGATCGGCCTCGACGTGACCTCGCAGCAAAAGGTGCGCGACTTTCTCCGCGACTATAACAAGGGCCACGGCATCGTGACGATGCTCACGAGCCACTACATGGGCGACATTGAGGCGCTTTGCCCGCGCGTGATCATCATCGATCACGGGAAGATTTTTTTCGACGGCCCGCTTGCACGCGTCATCGAGCGCTACGCCACGCACAAGATCATCGGCTTCACCTTCGGCGACACCGCGCCGGGCGATCTCTCGGCGTTCGGCGAAGTCGTGGAGACGACCGCGCACGCCGTACGCCTCCGCGTGCCGCGCACCCGCACGACGGAAGTGTGCCGCGAAGTGCTCGGGCGCTTTCCCATCACGGATCTGAACGTGCAGGAGCCGCCGATCGAGGACGTGATCCGCCAGCTCTTCGCCGAGCACAGCCCGGCAGGCGCGCCGCAGCCGGCGTCCTGATTCAGTCGCCGAATGAAATCCCGATCGCCCGGCACGTCGCCACCATCTGGCAGTCGGGCTGCACGATCTTTTGCCGGCGCACCGCGCTCGCGATCGGCACGCTCAGCACCTGGTAGTTTTGGTAGCTCACCATCTGGCCGAATTTTCCCTCGGCGATGAGGTCCACCGCCTTCACGCCGAAGCTCGTGCCGAGGATGCGATCCAGCGTCGTCGGATCGCCGCCGCGCTGGAGATGCCCGAGGACGCAGGTGCGGATTTCCTTCGTGAGCCGCGTGCGGTTGATGCGCTTGTCCAGCTCGCGCGCGACGGTCTCGCCGATGCCGCCGAGACGGTATTCGCCGGACTGCGCGGCGTGGTAATGCTCGCGCCCGCCGGTCGGCCGCGCGCCCTCGGCGACGACGATGAGAGTGCTCGGGTGCCCGGCCTTTTCCCGGTCGCGCACCGCGTCGGCGAGCTTGTCGTAGCTGAATGGAATCTCGGGGAGCAAAATCGCATCCGCCCCGCCCGCGAGGCCGCCGTGCAGCGCGATCCATCCCGCGTGGCGGCCCATGACCTCGATGATGATCACGCGCTTGTGCGCACGCGCCGTCGTGTGCAGGCGGTCCAGTGCGTCAGTGACGCACGCGACCGCGCTGTCGAATCCGAACGACGACTCGGTGGCCTCGAGATCGTTGTCAATCGTCTTGGGCACGCCGATGACGGGGATGCCCGCCTCGAAGAGCTGCTGCGAAGTCGCGAGCGAGCCGTCGCCGCCGATCGTCACGAGCGCGCTGATGTGCAATTTTTCCAGCGTCTCCTTTGTGCGCGCGATGATGTGCGGCTCGAGCCGCCCGCGCCCGCCGGGGCCGGCCTTGCGCACAAAATGCCCGCGGCTCGTCGTGCCGAGGATCGTGCCGCCGCGCTGCATGATGCCCTCGGTGTTTTGCAGCGTGAGCTCCATGTTTTCGTCGTCAGCGAGCAGCCCTTCGTAGCCGTCGCGGAAGCCGACCACCCTCCACTTCAGCTTCGCCGCCGTGCAGACGATGCCGCGCAAAACCGCGTTCAGCCCGGGGCAGTCGCCGCCGCTCGTGAGGACTCCGATGGTCTTGATCATCGCGAAGCACCGGACTTGCGGACGTTCATCGGACGGCCCGCGCGCGCCCACTCGTCGAGCAGCGACCAACCGCGCGCGAGGAGTGATTTTGCGACGATGAAACGCGACGGCGCGCCGAGCACCACGACCGTGAGCCGCCGCGGGATGATCACATGCTCATCGCCGACCTGCTTGCTGTCCGGCGGCTTCGCGGAGGAAATGACGACGCACGCGCCGGCCTTGCGCGTGGTGCCGGTCTTCACGCCATCCACGCCGTCCGCGCCGACGAGTTCGTTCGTGTTCTTGAGCAGATACGACTGCGACTCGCCGCCTGCGGTCCGCCACGCGATCTTCCGCTCACGCTGCGAGGTGTAAAATGCGAAGCCCGTCTGCGACACGGCGTAATTCGTGAGCAGCGCGACATCGCCTGCGGTCGAATAAGGCAGCTTCTTTTCGAGATCGTCGAGGCCGTGCGGATTCAGGAAGCGCGTGCCTTTCATCCCGAGCTTGCGAGCGAGCGCGTTCATCTGCGCGACGAAAAAGATGACCGCATCCTTCTCCGTCTTCCCTCCGCCGAGCTTCGCGCCAACGTGGGCCGCGAGCGTCTCCGCAGCCTCGTTGTCGCTCTGAAGCAGCGCAGCGTAAAGTGCATCGCGCAGCGTGATGCTGTCGCCTGCACGCAGGCCGATGCTGTTCGGGCTGTTGAGCACATTCACCGTCTGCGGAACCGTCGCGGACTGACCGAGGTCCTCGCCGCGCGCCTTCGCCCAGTCGAGGACGACCATCGCCGTCGCGATTTTCGTGATGCTGCCGATCTGCACCTGACGATTCGCATTTTGCGAATCGAGCACGAAGCCGGTCGTGGAATCCGCAATCACCCACGCAGCCGCCGTCCGCTCGTCGTCCTGCGCACGCGATGGTGCGGTGGCGATGGCAAACGACATCAGGAGCGCGAAGAACGCGGGCAGTGTAAAAATTGGGAGCATTCGTTTCATTGGCGGAAAAAGTGCGCGCACTCTACCGCGCTGCGCGGGCGAGGCAAGAGGCAGCGCGCGCTCCACTCACTCAGTGCGCAGCGCGGGGAGCTGCGAACGGCGCAGCGCGAGGCGTGTGGCGAGCCAGGCCCAGAATGCTCCCAGCAGCGCCATGCCGGCGAGGAGCGTGAGGATTCCGCGCCAGGGAAAATGCGCTGCCTGCGCGGAGAGTCGCGGCCACACTGCGGTGAGCGCGCTCACGGCTCCGATGCCGAGCGCGCCGACGATGAGCCAGCGGTGCTCGGCAAAGACGAGGCGGCGCAGCATCTGCGGCGTGAAGCCGACGGCTTCGAGCAGGCCGAATTCGCGGCGGCGCTCGAAGACATTCCGCGCGACGACGATGCCGAGGCCGGCGCTGCCGAGCAGCATGCCGAGTCCGCCGAGCACTTGGAAAATCGAGAGATAGGTGTTCTCGACTTCGTTGAACTCCGCGAGGCGCTTCACGGCGGGGACAAGTTCGAGTCCGCGGTCGCCGAGTTGCCGCGTGAGGTGTTCGCGCACAGCGTCGGCCTTTTCGCGCGGGCAATCCACGAGGAAGAAACGGGTGCCGGCGGTGTTCGGGAATTTCGCCACGAAGTCGCGCTCGGGGATGATGACGAGTCCCTGAAGGACGCTGCCTGACACCGTGGCTGCAATTTGGATGCGCGCGGGTGCGCCGCGTTCGCCGGGGATTTCGATCACGTCGCCGATTTTTTTCTGCATCGCCCATTGCAAAGTATTTGCGTCCACGACTCCGGGGACTGCGCCCGCGTCCTTCGCAGCGACCTCGCTCCACACGAGGGAAAATGGGGAGCGCGCGCGCCCTCGCGCGCCGCGTCCGGCGCCCTCGCCGGACGCACCGGGCGTTGTTGCGCTCGTGTCTGCGACGGATGTCCTGCCGTGTCCGGGTGTTTCCGGCGAGGCGCCGGAAACTGCGCGCGAGGCGCGCGCGCTCCCCGAGACATGCGCGTCCTCATCTCCGAGCTGATCCAGTTCTGCGAAGTTTGCACCGAGAATGCGCGGCTGCACGGCGCGGTTGAGGTTCAGGCAGCTTGCGTCGTCGCCGTCGCGCACGCGCATCTGCACGACGCGGACGCCGGACATGAGTTTGTCGTCGAGCGCATAGGCGTCGCGGCCTTTGGCGGAGTTGAGGTCTTCGTAAATCGGCGCGCTGCTCTCGCCGATGAATGCGAAGCCGCCGGTGCCGGAGTCGCGGCGCGCGGAGTCTTCGGGCGCGCCTTTGCGGAAGGAATCCACGGCGATGACCATGAAGACCCCGCTCGCGAGCACGGCGATGGTCGCGAGGCTGCGTCCGCGTCGGCGGGAGATGTTGCGCGCGCCGAGATCCGAAAGTGTGTCCATGTCTGTCCCGCGCGCGATCCCGCGCAGCGATAGCGCAGCGATTCGAATACCGACTGCGAGAAGCACGAACCCGAGGATGAAAAAGAGAATCGGGCTGAGGTCGTGAACACGGTGTGTGAGTTCGAGGATTTCCAAGCCGACCACGAAATAGAAGAGTAACTCAATGAGACCCCGCCGGTGTGCCCACGATTTAGACGGTCTCTTCACCGGAGTTGCGGAGGGACACGGTAATGATGCGGTGCTTTCGCGTCCTCCCGTGCTTTCCGTAGACGACCTCGCTGAAGTGCCATCTTCGCCAGAAAGCGTGTCCGCGCTCTCACGAGCACGGCTACTAGGCAGGACGGCCATCCCGCTCTCCTGCTGCATAGCGCCACCGAGCAGCACCGCGGCTTCCATTTTGAAAAGCCTCCGGCTCGCGAGCCACATCGCGATGAGCGCGACAAAAACGCCACTCACGACGCCGATGGCCATCGTGACAGCAGACGGCGCGAAGACGAAACGCGTGCCGCCTGTCGCGCCACCCCACACTCCGGCGAGCGCGTGCAGCACGCCCTTCGTGTAGAGCGCGGCGAGCAGTGCGCCGGCGAGCGAGCCGATGAGCGCGAGCACGAAGCCTTCGCGCAGGAACAGGCGGCGCACTTTTTTCACCGGCCAGCCGACGGCGAGCAGCAGCCCGGCCTCGGCGGCGCGCTGCTCGATGGTGAACGTGAACAGCAGCCCCGTGAGCACCGCCGCCGCGGCGATGAGGAAGAAGCTGAAATAGACAAACAGCTCGCCGAAATCCACGGGCGCATTCGTCGCGGCGAGCGCCTGCTCGCGGAGGTTCACGGTGCGGAAGCCGAGCGCGGCGGGGTCGATGAATGCGGCGATGCGCTCGACCTGCTCGCGTTTCGTGCCGGCGGGATAGCGGATGCTCGTGAGGTTGCCCCAGCGGTTGCCCCACAGCTCCTGGCCGGTCTTCAGCGTCACGAATGCCTTCGGCGTGCCGCGGTATTTTTCCCAGTAGGCCTCGTCCTTCTTGCGGATGCGCGTCGCATCAAAGTCAAAGCCGGGCTTCCATTTCCCGAAGCTCTTTTTGTCGGGGACGTTTGGAAAATCCGGCATCCACGAGTCCTTGCCGTCGGCATCCGTCTGGAGCTGCGACGTATCCATCTCGAGGATCGGCGCGGCGACGGTGAAAGTGCGCGTCTCCTCGACGAGCTGACGCCGCTCGCCCATCACGAAATACTTCACCGTCACCTTCGCGCCTGGCGCGACGCCGAGGTCGTCCGCGAGCCAGCGCGTGATCTGGATTTCGCCGTCCGCCAGCTTCGGATTCACAAAGCCCGACGCAGCCGCATCAATCGCCGTGACCATCGAATAAGGCGTCGCGTTCGCCTTCGCATCCGAGCCGTCGCCTGCGCGGAGTTCGTTGACGAAGTAGGTGAGGGAGTCGAGGCCGCGGGGAGGTTTCGGACCCGGAATGCGAAAATCGAGCGATTCCGCGCTTTCGGTCGCAACCTCGGCATCTTCGGGCGAAAGCGGAATATCGTGAGACACCAGCTTCTCGTCAGAATTTTCACTTTGGCGTGCCGCCTTTGGGATCGAAGGATCGAGAAATACGCGCTGGCTGCGAAGTTCTAAACCGTCGGAGTTTGGTAATTCAACAACACGGAATTCATTCCCAAATTGGCGAACTAATTCCCCTTCGTCTTGCAAGAAGTTGCGCGGCAAGACGATTTTACTCGATTGCACTATGCCAAGAGTGATTCGACTAAGCGTGATGCTTCGCCGAATCTTCACCTTGTCGGCAGCACTGAAAACAGAACCCGCAGATTCAGATCGCAGCAGCAAGTTGACTTGCTCGCCAAATCCAAACTTTTCCTGCAACGCCGCGAGCGGCACGAACGCCGTGTGCGGCGGCACTTGTCCGCTCGCGAGCGCGAAGCGTCCGAAGTCCTCTTCGCCCACGATGCGCGCGACGCGCGCGGTGAGCGTGATGCCCGCGTCCTCCGCGCCCGAGAGCGGGGCGTCCTTGGAAATCGCGGAGGGCTTTTCCATCCGCAGACGGATTTCATCGCCAGCCTTCACGCCGAGCTGCGCGGCGAGGCGTTCGTTCAGCGCGATTTCGTTGGCGGTGAGCGGGACTGCGTTTGCCGATGGCGACAATTTCCAAAACGCATCGTCCACACCGACGATCTGGACTTTGTTCGCACGCGCCTTTCCGTCGGAACGCGCGGCGGTGCCGGAGAGCATCAGCACGCCAGCGGCGTCCGAGCCTGGGGCAAATGTTCGTGCCACGACTGACGGTCGCTTTTCCACCTCGCGCAGCCACGGGACGAAGCGCTCGCCGCAGAGCAGTGCCTCGCCGATTTTCCCCACGCGTGCCTCGGCCTGCGCCCGCAGCGTGGCCTTCACCGAATCGCCGACCATGAGCGCGCCGGTGAGCACGAGCGCAGCGAGCGCGGAGCCGAGGATGACGCCGAGGTGCGTGCGCCAATAGTGGCGGATGCTCTCGAGCAGCAGGCGGCGCGTGGTCATTGCGCGAGAGCAAACTTATTGAAGCAGGAAGGCAGGAAACCATGAAGGGCCATTCCTGTTTTCATGGCTTCCTGCTTGATCTGCATTTTTCCCGCACTCGCTGATTCGATCTTTAAATCGCTCATGCCGTTGGCCGTTTTTCGTCCGCAAGTTTTCCGTCCACCAGCCCCAGCATGCGGCCCATGCGGCAGGCGAGTTCCGGGGAATGCGTGACCATGACGATGGTGATTTTCTCGCGCTGATGCACCTCGGCGAGCAGGTCGGCGAGGCGTTCTGCGCTGGCGCGGTCGAGCGCGCCGGTGGGCTCGTCGGCGAGGAGGAGCTTCGGGCTGTTGATGAGCGCGCGGGCGACGGCTGCGCGCTGGCGTTCGCCGCCGGAAAGCTGGCCGGGGCGGTGGTCGAGCCGGTGGCTGAGGCCGGTGGCTTCGAGGAGCTGCGCGGCGCGCGCGCGAAGTGCGGCACGGTCGGCATCCTTGCGCACGATGGAGGGGACGAGGATGTTTTCCAGCACGGTGCATTGCGGGAGCAGGTGGTGGAGCTGGAAGACGAAGCCGACGGTGGTGTTGCGGAATTCGGCGAGCTGCTGCGCGTCGAGCTTCGTAAGGTCGCGACCGGCGACGCGGATTTCGCCGGAATCGGCCTGATCGAGCGCGCCAAGGAGATTGAGGAGCGTGCTTTTTCCGCAGCCGCTCGGGCCGGTGATGGCGACGGTCTCGCCCTCGGCGATGGTGAGGCTGATGCCGTTCAGCACGGGGACCGCACCGGCGTCGGAGCGGTAGGATTTGGTGACGTTGGAAAGTTCCGCGAGCATGTGCGCGGAGCATCGTGCGGCGGGGGCGGAGTTCCAACTGCGAAGTTTTGCGCGGACTACGACGCGCCAACTTTTCAAACGGCTGCCGGTGTCACGTCGCGCTTCCACATTCGCGACGCGCCTGCCGCGGGCTCAACGTTTAACGTCCAACGCCAAACTTCAAACGAAGACACCGGCCACACACCCAAAAAACTTACCCCGCCGTTCCCAGTGTGGGACGCGGCGGGGTCTTGGAAAGTTTGAAGCTCGTCTTTGGAATTTCACCGCGCGCGAGGAGGGGCGCGGGAGTGTGCGGCGTCAGATGACGCGGGCGCGGAACGAACGGCTGCCGGACTGAAGCCGCACGCGGCCGGTCTCGAGAAGGTCGGTGACCGCGGCGAGGGTCTCGCCTTTGTTGCGGCTCTGGTTGCTCACGGCGAGGATGAGATCGCCGAGGGTGAAATTGCGGTGCGCGATTTTGAGGGGCTTTTTCATGGGGTTGGGGAGTTGGGGTTTTGTCTGGGGGAACTTTTATGAAACGCGGGCGCGGATAGCACGCCCATTGTTCGTGAGACGCACGCGTCCGCTCTCCAAGAGGTCGGCCACGGCGGCGGCGGTTTCGTGCGTGTTCCGGCTCACGCTGCTGACTGCGAGGACGAGGTCGCCGAGGGTCAGGTTCTGGCGGCGGTTGGCTTTGAATGAGGTCTTCATGAGTGGGGTTCTTGTTGGTTCGAGAATCATCTAGCAGCCGGCGTGCCAAGCGCAGATGTCGGGTGATTTTCTACAAGCTGAGACGTGGGATGTGCCGGGTTTGTTCAAATGTAGATAAAGTTTTCCTCCAGCGCCCCTCTGGCCGGGCATGGTGGTTGCGATGAATAAGTTCTTTCGGTGTCAAAATCCTCACAGTCAGTGACATTTGCGCCACATGAGCCGAACCGTCATGTTTCGGCAAAAATCTTGCGCCATCGCAGCCCACCGGGCCCAGGTTCGACGGCTCGGGAGGCCGCTACGGCACCGCCTTCTGGACTCCCATGCGCCAGCAGTAGGCGAGCAGTTCCTCGAACTCCACCCGCTGCAAGGCCACGCATTCCGACACGGCATCGTGGTCGCCGAATTTCGCCTGCTCGCACATCCCGGTGAGCAGATAGGCGTCCCATGTCGGCTGCCGCGCCATCGTCGCGGAGACCTGCGCGGCGACCCCGTGCATCCTGTCGAAAATGGGCAGCCGGCCCGCGCGGCGGAACCAGTATCGCGCGTTGTCGAAATCGCCCTCGCGCCGGTGCATCACACCGTGCCAGTAGCTCCCGAGGTCGCCGGGGTCGTCTTGGAAAATGCGATGCGCCGCGTCGAGCGCATCTGCCGCGTTCAGCAGCGCACCCCGGATGAGTGCGAAAATTTTAACGTCCGCGATTTCCTTTCCGCCGGCGAGGATCTCGTCACTGGCGTTGCTGATTTTCGATGGCAGGTCCCAGCTCACCGGCTCGGTCGGCGTGAGCTTCTTGAGCAGGTCGGGATTCAGCAGCAGGCGGTCAATGAAATCGGAATAGATGGCCATCGCGCGCAATCCTGCACGCGGATTTTTCCGAAGCAAGTCCGCCCAGCCGACAGAGAGTGCTCAGTGGTATCAGTAGCCGGATGTTTTCAGTGTGAGCACTGAGCACCGAGCACTGAGCACTTTTCACCCACAAAGCAGCACTCCGACCAAACCGCGCCGCTGCCAACGCAGCCTACTTCCCCTTCGGCTTCACCGGCGCGAGGATGCGCTGCTTCATCGCGTCGGAGACGGCGGGCGAATTTGCGATGAAGCTCATCGCGCCCTGCTGATCCGTGCGCGACCAGTGCCTGTAGATGCGCTCCATCGCGCTGTCACGCTGGGCGGGGTCGTGGATCGTGCCGGCCCACGCGGCGGCGCCGGCGGGATCGCGGTCCGTGGCCTGCCGCGTGAATTCCAGCACCGCACCGTCGCGCGAGTTTCCCACGGGGAGTTTTTCGATCCATGCCGCCGTCTTTCCGATGTCCCGCTCGGCCCAGGTCGCGACGATGTTGCGCGTGGCCTTGCTGCGTGCGTCGCCCTCGGGCAGCGCGGCGGCCCACTGCGCGGCGGCGTTCGGATCGTTGTTAGCCCAGCGCGCGGCGAGGCTCCCGGCTGCGTCATCCTGCGAACCCGCGGGCAGCGACGGGATCATCTTTGCCGCCCGGAGCGGATCGTTGTCGGCGATCGAGACGATCACGGTGGAAAGCGCGCGGTCCTTCAGCTTCCCGTCCGGCAGCGCGCGCGCCCACGCCATCGCCTCGGTGGAATCGCTCTGCGACCAGTTGCGCAGCGCCTCGTTCACCATGAATCCGTCCGAACTCATCAGCTCGTGCTTGGCAAAGTATTCGAATGCCGCCTTCGGATCCTGCTGGGTCCATGTGTAGGCGATGCCGGAAAATGCGGAGGTCCGCGTCTCTGCCGGGAGGGCGTCGGCCCACGCGAGCGCGGCGGCATTGTCGCTGCGTGCAAACCGCATCGCCACGTTGTTCACGGCCTCGCCCTTCCTCCGATCCATCGGCATCTCCGCGACGAGTTCCGCCGCCGCCTTCGGGTCGGTGTAAGCGAGTGCATTCACGAGGAGGGATGCCGCGCTATTCCGCGCCTGGCCCTCTGGCAATTCTGCAAGCAGCGACTTCGCCTCGTCCGGGGTCCGCCCCGCGATCTGTCCGATCAGGGCGGATACCGCATTATTTCGAAGTTCACCCGACGGCAGCGCAAGAGCCGCCGCCTGTGCGCCGGCCGCATCGAGCGACGCCCACTGCGTGATGATCGTCTGCATCGCCGCCGCCTGCTGCGGCTTTTCCTGCATGCCCTTCGCCCACGCGAACGCATCCTGCGGGCTGTTCTGCGCCCAGTTCGACACCACCGCACGCAGCGCGCCGTCGCGGTTCCCGCCCTTCGGGAGCTCGAGCGCCTTCGCCGCCGCGCCCTGCGCATCGGTCCGCGCCCACGAGCCGAACACATTCTGATAGCCGTTATTTCCGCGCTCCATCGGGGGCAGCTCCTGCAGCATCGCAAACGCCTTCATCGGATCGCGCTTCGCCATCGCGGTGATGAGGCTCTGGATCGCATTCGTGCGGTGAAAGCCCGGCGGCAACGACGACGCCCAGTTCTTCGCGGCGTCCACATTTTGATCCACAAATGCCGCCATCACGTAGCGCATCGCCTTTTCGCGTCCATTCTTGTCCGTGAACGAAACGAGGCAGTCGCCCGCCGCCTTCGGATCGAGCTGCGCCCAGCGCGAAATGGCGAAAGGCATCAGCATCTCGCGAGCGTCCGGCGGCATCGAGCGGATGCGCGCGACGAGCGCCGGCATTTCCTCGATGGACATCACGCTGGCCGCCTCCACGAGATCGTGCATGCGCTTCAAGTCATCCGGCTCGCGGAATGCGCTGAAAAATTTCGTCTCCTTCTCCGTCGCCGCACCGAGCGCGGCAAACTGCCCGGCCGTTCCCGCCACACTTCCATTCCCCGTCGCGGATGAATCGCCCGACCGCATCCAAAATCCCGCGCGCTCCGACGCGCTGCCCGCATCGCGCCGCGCGGATTTCCCCATCGTGTCGCCATGCCCGCGGCCGACGAGGACGCCCGTGGCAAAACCACCCGTGCCGATGCACGCAGCGAGGATCAGTTTGAGTTGGTCGGTCATGTGGGTCGGAGGGCTCTCAGAGTCGAGAGCTTAACCACACCGCGCGCCCCGCCTTAGACTTGCATGAAAATTCTGTGTGAATTCCACGGCACAGCCGGGGGAAAAAGCGCCATGCGATCGCCCGCAATCGGCGCGTGCGCGGCCAGGCGCTCGCCAACGCCCGTCCCGTATTCGGGCGTGATTTAAAGCAGGTTCAATAAATTCAAGCAGCGAGGGGCCAGAAAATAAGGGGGGAGAAATTCTGGCCAAGATACTCTGGGCGAGCGCCGCCATGGGAAACCAGATGGAACAGCCGTCATGATCTTCTCAGTCAGTCGCAATACACCGGGACATGCCTTGTAACACACACACGCCCCGGCGGGGTTGCTGGCGCGGCAGGTTCCAGCGATTTTGCCTATGATATTGCCGGAGGCGCGGTTTTAGCCGGACACTGTTTTTTCACCATGAAGTTATACCTGCTCCTTCCCGCCCTCGCCGCCAGCGCCGTTGCCGCCGTTGCCGCGGACAATAAGAATCCCTTCCAGGAACTCGTCCGTTCCACGGAGCCGCTCACGCCGGTGCAGCAGCGCGCGACGTTTCATCTTCCGCCAGGATTCGAAATCCAGCTCGTCGCCAGCGAGCCGGACCTGCGCAAGCCGATGAACCTGCAGTGGGACGTGCTCGGGCGTCTGTGGATCACGGAATCGCGCGAGTATCCGAATGCGCTCAAGGACGGCTCGCCGGGACGTGATACGGTGCGGATTTTTTCGGACTTTGGACCGGACGGGCGGGCGCGGAAGATCGAGGTTTTTGCCGACGGGCTGAACATCCCGATCGGCGTGTATCCGTTCCGATCGCCGGGCTCGAATGGCAGGCTGACTTGGAAATGTATCGTGTGGAGCATTCCGAACATCTGGTTGATGGAGGACACGGATGGCGACGGCAAGGCGGACAAACGGGAGGTGCTTTTCGGCCCGCTTGGCTGGGAGCGCGACACTCATGGAAATCTCGCCTCTTTCCGCCGGGGTTCGGACGGATGGCTGTATGGCACGCACGGCTTCAATAACGTGAGCACGCTGAAGGGGCGCGACGGGAGCGAATTGCAAATCCAGAGCGGCAACACGTGGCGGGTGCGGCTCGACGGCTCGCGCGTCGAGGGAAACACATGGGGGCAGGTGAATCCATTCGGCCTTTGCTGGGACAATCGCGGGAATCTCTTCAGCGCCGACTGCCACAGTTCGCCGATCTACCAGCTCCTGCGTGGCGCGTCTTATCCGAGTTTCGGCAAGCCGGACAATGGGCTCGGCTTTGGCCCCACCACGATCACACACTCGCACGGCAGCACCGCCATCTGCGCGCCGATGTATGTGTGCGACACGGCGTGGCCGGCGGACCTGCAGGATCATATGTTCATCGGCAATGTGGCGACGAGCCGCATCAATCACGACAAAATCAACTGGGAGGGATCGTCGTCCAAAGGAAAGGAGATGCCGGATTTCGTCAGCACTGACGACCCGTGGTTCCGTCCCGTGGACCTCAGTTGGGGCCCGGATGGAGCCCTCTATATTGCGGACTTTTACAATCGCATCATCGGCCACTACGAGGTGCCGCTCTCACATCCCGGCCGCGATCGCGAGCGCGGACGGCTCTGGCGCATCGTGTATCGCGGCGAGAAGGGCGGCGAGCTCTACGGAGCACTGCCCACGGACATTCCGGGATGGTTGAAGGAACTCGGCTCCGCGAATCTTACCCGGCGGACACTTGCGCTGAATGAACTTTGCGATCACTACGGCGCGGAGGCGCTGCCTGCGCTTAAGAAAGCCCTCGGGACGCCTGCAAACGCCTTCCAGAAGTTGAATGTGCTCTGGGCGCTGTCGCGCCTCGGTGCGCTCGAATCAAACACACTCCTTTCTGCCTTGAAGGACGCCGATGCGCTCGTGCGAACCCACGCGGTGAAGATCTCCCGCGAACTCCCCAACTGGCAGCCTGCCCTCGCCGATGCGGTACGCAACGCGACGACGGACCCTGACGCGTTTGTCCGCCGCAATGCCGCCGAATCGCTTGGAGCCCATGCTGACGCGAGAAATGTGGCTGCGCTCACCGGGCTCCTGCGGGCCGCGCCGGCTGGCGACGACCATCTCATCCACTCCACCCGCATTGCGCTTCGGAAACAATTGAGCGAACCCGCTGTGATCAAGGCTATTTCCCTGGATAAACTGGCCGAGGAGGAACGGGGGCCCGTGCTCGATATGCTTCTCGCCTCCGGAGGCGAGGCCGCCGCGGACTGTCGGATGACGTTTTTCGAGAGCCACGACAGTGTCCCGTCGGCTGTCTTCAGAAAACATCTGCCCTCACTCGTTGCCAACGTTTCCGAGGCGAAGATCGAATCGCTTGTTGCGCTCGCCCGGCGGAAATTCGGAAAGGACAAAAGTGACCTCGCAGTAGGAGTCGAAGCGCTGGTCACGGCGCTCGAACAGCGCCGCATTCCCCTGAACAAGGTCTTTGGCTCATGGGGACCCGAGGTGGTGCACACGCTTCTTTCCCAAGGGGAGCCGGCGCCTGTCTGGACCAACTCGCAGGTCGATGGCTTGCAGCCGTCGCTCAGTCCGTGGGCATTCGAGGAGCGCCTGTGTTCCGACGGAAAAAAGATGCCGTTCATGTCCAGCCGCCCGAATGGCGAGCCACTCACCGGCAAGTTGCGTTCCCCTGCATTCAAGCTCCCGGAAAAGCTGAGTTTCTTCGTCTGCGGACACGACGGCCCCAGCAATGGCGCCGCGGCAAAAACGAACTTCGTCCGGCTGCGCGACGCGGCAACCAATGCCGTGCTCCGCGAGGCCGCGCCCCCGCGCAACGACATTGCTCAAAAGGTGACATGGGATCTGGCGGAATTTTCCGGACGGAGTGGCGTGGTCGAAGTCACGGATGGGAACTCGGGGTCCGGATTTGCGTGGATCGCCTTTGGCCGGTTTGAGCCTGAACTGCCGCAACTCGGGTTCGGAGGTCATGCGAATGCATCGCGTGGAATTCGGGTCGCCGTTGATCTCGTCCGGACGCTAAAGATGAAGGAATTCGGTCCGACGCTCACAAAGTTTGCGCTCACGGGTGCGATGGATCCGGACACCCGCACGGCCGCCGCCCGCGCCCTGCTTGGAGGCGATCCGGCCAAGGCCATCCCGCAGATCGCGACCATCGTGAGCGACTCCGGTGCGCCAGCTCCGTTGCGGGAGAAGTTCGCCGCCGCGCTCGCCGAGGCAAGAACGCCCGCGGCAATCGCCGTGATCGCAACCGCGCTGCGGGACGCGCCCCATCGGCTGCAACAGTCGTTCGCCATGGTGCTCGCAGGATCACCCGAGGGTGCGGAGATGGTGCTGGCCGCTTGTGCCGAAGGGAAGGCGCCCGCTCTTCTGCTGCGCGACAAGGCGCTCGTGGATCGCCTCAAGGCCGCCAAGGTGCCGGACATTGACAAGCGTCTGGCCACGCTCACCGCAAATCTTCCCCCGGCAAATGCCGTCATCGACAAGCTCATTGCGACCCGCCGCTCGGATTTCAACCCGACCACCGCAAGCGCCGCGCGGGGTGCGGACGTCTTCGCGCGCAATTGCGCCGTGTGTCACACCATCGAGGGCAAGGGCGGCATGCTCGGACCGCAGCTCGATGGAATCGGTGGACGTGGCTCCGATCGCCTGCTCGAAGACATCCTCGACCCGAATCGCAACGTCGATCGCGCGTTCCGGATGATGGTCGTGACATTGAAAGACAAGTCTGTCGTGGGCGGCCTCTTCCGCGGAGAGCAGGGCGCGCAGATCGTCTTTGCCGACGCCGCAGGCAAGGAGACACGCGTCGCCAAGGACGACATCGTCGAGCGCAAGGAGACGGAAACCTCGCTCATGCCGCCGTCATTCGGCGAAACGATCCCGCCCGGGGAGTTCAATGACATGCTCGCATTCCTCCTCGGCAGGCGTCCGGCAAAGTAGCGGTCGCCGCAAGCCGTCATTCCACGCCGGCTTCGGGCGGCGTGTCCCGTCACAGACTGCTTTCTTGGAAGTTGCGTTGGATTGAGGCGGATTGTGAATGTCAGATTCAACAATCCCCTCGGCGATCGGCTTCTGGCATGGAATTGTCCGGCACATGGAAAACGTTCCCTACCAAGGCCAGACTCTTACCCGCTGGCGCGTCGGCAACTCCACTTTTCTCGCCCTGCCGGAAAAAGGCGCGCGCTTGATGAGCTGGACCATCACGCTCGGCGACGGCTCCGTGCGCGAGGTCCTCTACTGGCCGGAAAACGCGAACATCAGCCCCCTCACTCCCCAACGCCCGTCAGCGTTCTGAGCGTTTCCGGTGCGGCGGGCGCGAAAGCAATCTCCTTGCAGTCACGCGAGAAGCATCACGGCTTTCCGGCATGGAGAATGATGGTGAACTTCATTCGAAACGTCTCACCTTTCTTCACCTCGGTGCGATCGGGTTTGCCCTGCTTCATCGCGCCACGGCCGAAGGGGTTGGCGACGAAGACGCCGTAGTCACGATTGTGCCACCAGGATGGGCGGAAGTTGGCCGGGTCGGGGATGATTTTTACCCCGACCTGGATGCCATTGATGGTTCCCGAATAGTCGCACCACTCGGCGGGCTGGCCCCAGGTGGCGTTGGCGGTGGTCTTTCCCGTGCTGGCGGTGATCCGGCCGCCGCTCTTTTCGATCAGCGGTGTCGCCATGCGGACACCGAGACCCATTTCCTCCTGGTCGCCGAAGTAGAATCCATCCCCCTCCGGCGTGAAGGCGGCCGCCCACGTGAGGTGCAGTTCGCCTCCTTTCGGCGCGATGGAAAAATCAGAGCGCATAGCCGCCAGCTTGGTGTCTTTGGAGGTGAGGAGCGAACTGATGGTGGAGAACTCGAGGCGATCTCCTTTCCATGCCGGAGGTGCGGCAAAGGACTCGTGTTTCATCGTCCCGTTGTTCCGCCAGAAGTCGTGCCCTGCCAGATTGCCGAAGGCCAGCCACACTCCGGGATGCATGTCGGCGTGATCGACCGCGTCCACCCCCGGAACGGGCGGCCAGGTACGGGTGACTGGAATGCCGCCGGGAGCGCGGAGATTCGCGAAGAAGGGGCGGCGGATTTTGGGATCGCTGAAGACGAATTCCCCGATCATCCCGCCGCTTTGCATGATGACCAAGCGGTCCGGCTTCTCCACGGCGGTCAGCGGTGACGAGTCGGCCGGTTTCGCAGTGGCTGACGGTGCGGCGGATGATGGTGCAGTGGATGGTGGTGCAGCCGATGATGGTTTCGCGGGGGCGGGCTTCGGAAGGGCTGTGGGTTGGGTGGTGGCGGAAGCTTCCTGTTTCGCCGTCATGAGCCACGCGGTGATGTCGGCCACGTCCTGCGGCTTGAGCAGAGCTGACTGCGGCGGCATGGGGGATACGGGCAGAATTTCGTGGCGTTTGATCGTGTTCTCGGGGATCTCCACGACCTGCCCGGTGACGAGGCCGAGCCGGAGGGTGGGGCCGGCAGACAGGAGGATGCCGAAGTAGGACTTCCCGCCGGCTTCCACGGAATGACCGGCGAATCCCTCGGTGATGACCGCGTTCGGGTCCAGCAACGACTGCACGATGTACTTCGCTTCCATGCGAGCCCCGAGATTTGTCAGGTCGGGACCGAAGTTGGTGCCCCGATTGCCGACGCGATGGCAGGTTGAGCAGACGGCAACGTTGAAGAACAACGCCTCGCCGCGTCGCGCATCGGCCTTCGCGAGGGCGGCCAGCGATTGTTCCGCGGTGGTGAGCGCAGGCGGTGGCACCAGCGGCTTTGGCTTGATGATGACGAAGTAGTTCGACTTCGTGCCTGCCGAAGCTGACACAAGACTTCCGCCGAGGCTTACCTTGCCTGCGGGAAAGTCCTGCGACCAAAGATGAAACTGGTTGTGGTCGGTGGCCAGGGCCAGATCGGTGTCGGCGAACGGCTTCATCCATTCCGGACGCCCTGCAATCCGCCTGTCGTGGGCGATGAAGACGGTGGATTCCATGGCGAGGTCAAAAGTCAGGAAGGAGTTTCCGCGTGTGTCGTCGTCGTTGTTGGCTGTGCGGATCATTTCAGCCCCGTCGAGGGACTCCGGCACCTTCGTGAAGACATAGGAGCGATCGGTGTACGCGCGTTCGCCGTTTTTTAGCGTTCCCTGCGTGTAGCTGAGCGCGCTTTCCGCGCGCAGGTTCGATGTAATGGGCGAGATCCTGCCGGACTCGGGGCCACTTTTCCCCGGCGCCGGCGCCTTGGCCGGGCTCTGGATCTCCGGGCGCTTGGCCGGGCGTCCCATGGCGAGTTGGGCGACCGTGCGGACACTTTCATCCATATCTCTGGCGAGGACCGCGAGCAACTCAGGCTTCACCGGGCCGAGGTCGCGAAGGCCCAGCAATGCCGCGCAACGCACCGGGCCCCGGGTGTCCGCGAGCAGCGGTTCCAGCGCCGCTGCGCCCACCAAGTCTCGCAAAGCCCGCCAGGTGGCGAAATAGCAAATACGCTCGCTCTCAGTGGCGGCGTGATTCGTGAGGATGGCGACACACGCGGTCGAGTTTGCCTGATGCGCGGCCTGGATGGCGGCGAAGCGCAGGCGGGGCTCCGAAGAGGCGAGGAGCGCTGGCAGCAGTTCCGGCAGAGCCGCCGATTTCAGGAAGCCAAGCGCCCGCACTGCTTGCAGGCGACGGTTGAACTGCGCCGAGGGATCCGCCGCGATGCCCTTCATGAAGCCCTCGGCCCCGGCTCCGCCGATCCTGGCCAGCGTCCACAGGGACCACGTTTCGCGGGCGGTGGACAGGCCGGGTTGCGCGAGTGCCTTCCTGATGTCGCCGGCCGCGGCATTGCCACGGCGGACGAGTTCGTCCTGGGCATCGATCCGGCGGACAGGCAACACGCTCCCAAACTCCGCGATCAATTCCGTCACGCTCATGCCGGGAGGCTTGGTGCTGCCCGGCGGAGGCAGGGGGCTGGCCCCCTTTGGCATGATGCGGAAGATGCGGCCTTCGTTGGTCATGTTTCCCTCCTTGTCCCACTCCACGCCATAGCCGCTGCCCCATCCGATGATGTAAAGGGCTCCGTCCGGCCCGAAGGCAAGGTCCACCGGGCGGTAGAGCGCCTTGCTGCCGATGATGAAATCCTCCCACCGGCCGCCCTGCGGCTGCATCAGCGCGCCCTTCCAATCCGGGCGGTGAAGATACGTCTTCTTGAGCAGCCAGTCATTGATGATCCAGACGCCGCGGAACTTGTCGGGCCAGTTCGGCGCGTCGGCGTAGAGCACTCCCGTCAAGCTTCCATGGATCACCGGTGCGCTGATGGGAACCGTGGGCAGGTGATTTTCGCCGGTCCAGTGCGCGCTCCAAGCATGTGCCCAGCCGAAATTCGCACCATAGAACGGCATGAACAGCCGGTCTCCGTCGCTTTGATCCTGATCCACGCCGAGCCAGTCGAATGACGCATCGACCCCGAGGCCGAAGGCATTGCGGTAGCCGCGGGCGACAATTTCCAAACCCCGGCCCATGTCCTCGCAGCGCAAAATTCCGCCCATCCGGCCCCAGTCGTCGTTGGGATCCTGATAAGTGGATTTGTAGGTGGCGCGGGTGAAGGATCGCGGTGGTGGAAAATCCGGCGCATCCGGCGGTCCGGGGACGCCCCATAACTCGCGGAAGGGCTTTGGCGCGATGCGATCCGGCTCATCCTTTTTCCAGTTCTTGATCACCACACCCTTGCTGTTGCCCTTGCTCATGTAGAGCCGTCCGTCGGGCGCCCAGTTCAGCCCGTGCAGGGCGTGCTCGATGTTCCCGAGGTCGGTGAAGACGCGGATGTATTCATCGGCCACATCGTCGCCGTCCGTGTCGCGGACAATGGTGAGATCCGGTGCATTCGCGACCCACAGATCTTTGCCATGCCAGGCGAGGCCCTGGATGCAATTGAAGCCGGTGGCGAAGGTGCGGACCTTATCCGCCACTCCGTCACCATCGGTGTCTTCGAGGATGACGACGCTGTCCCCTAGCGTTGACGGAGTGGGAGTGCGATATTGCGGACCCTGGCCGACGAACATCCGGCCGCGGGAATCGAAGGCCAGGGAGCAGGCATTTCGAACCAGAGGTTCCTTGGCGAAAAGCCGCGCTTCAAAGTCGGGGGCGATCTCGGGCAGCTCTTTGAGGTTGGGTGTCTTGTCCACCTGCCCGAACAGGTTGCCAGCGGCCATACCGAGGCTCAGAAGGCAGCAGATTACCACTGCAAAATCGCCTTTTCGCCCGCCGCACCGGAAGCGGTCAGAATGCGGGCGGGCGGAGGAGAGTGTGGAGGTCTGAGTCATGGATGATTTGGGTTTTGTTCAGGGTAAAGCCGGGTGAGTCAATCCTCCGGGCGGCATTGCATTAGCCTTCTCCCGGCTCAGAAAATAGACTCCGCCCCCTGCTTCCAGCGGTGCCATTG